>JAGQWW010000206.1 GCA_020436955.1 Saprospiraceae bacterium
TGACTCCTTCTCATTTATACTATTACGCTTCTGATTTACAACGTATGGGGCGTTATGAAGAAGCATTGCCGATCGTAAACAAGCTGCTGCAAGCCATCCCGCATCATACTAACTCCTATTGTTTAAAAGGAACCATTTTAAACCGGCTTGGCCGCTATGAGGAAGCAATTGAGCACTATCAAACGGTACCAGTGTCCGCTGACAGGACAGCAGTCTATTACGCAGGTATCGGGATGGTTTATGCCGCTAGTGGTCAATTGGAAAAGGCTGCTTCGTTTTTGAGGAAATATCAGGAAGACCCTCAAAATCTGCACCTTTCATCGGAAGAAAACCCGGAAGCCATTATCAATATTTATCTGGGCAACTTTGACCTTGCCTTTGAAGCCATTGAAAAAGATATTGCCGCCGGCAAGTATTACCTCAATTTTTATAAGGAAATACCAGCCTTTACCTTACTACAGGACGACCCACGTTACAGCATTTTTAACTCCATCCTGCCTTCAGCCGGGCATAAGCTGGTTGAAAAATCTTTAGACAATTCAGAAGCCAAAAAATCACTGCTCGACAAAAAGCAAATTGAACATTACAGCAAACTTTTGCTGGAACACATGGCCCACTCAAAACCCTATTTGGATACCGGCTTAAGCTTAAGTTTACTGGCTGAACAGTTAGAGATTTCGCCCAACCAGCTTTCGCTGGTACTCAATGAAGGACTGGGCAACAACTTCAACAGCTTTGTAAATGATTATCGGGTAGAAGAATTTATGAACATTGCAAAGGACCCTCAACGAGCTCATATGACCCTTGTCGGCTTGGCCTACGATGCCGGATTCAATTCAAAAACAGTCTTCAATACCTATTTCAAACAAAAAACCGGTCTTACTCCTAGCCAATTTTTAAAGAATTGAACCTATTCCAACCTCCTTTGAGCTGCTGATTTGTTCGGAATCATGATTCCGAACCTTTCGTCTGAAATCACGAACGTTTACTCCAGCAGAAGCCCTGATTTTTGTGGTATAAAATCTATTATCATGAAGATCATTCCTTTAACAATTTTGATTTGCATCCTGCTGGGTCTTTCTCTCCAAGCCCAGGTAAGCGGTATATCCTTACCCAATTCAAAAACAGGTCTTGAAGAAAAGCTTGCTTTAAAAGTGGAATACTTTGGTGAGTTGGTGCTCCATCCCGGATTAAGCGTCGGTATCGAATACACCCTTTCAAAAAACAATTGGAACACCTTGCATTGGAATACGGATCTGGGTGGATTCTGGCATCGTTGGAACAATACTGCTGTGTTTCTTAAAACGTCTGTTGGTTCCCGAATTGCTACAGGTCCTGTTTTTGCCGATATCAATCTGGGCATTGGCTACATGCATTCCTGGGCTGCAGGCGACCTGTATCAAAGTGACGGGAACGGTGGCGTAGAAAAGGCAACTAATTGGGGGCATGCCCACTTTATGCCCAATGCATCCCTGCTATTTGGATGGGATGGAAGCGTCAAAACCAACTTGCCATGGGCCGTGCATCTGGGGCCAGAAGTTTATTTACAATCATCTTTCAATCACATTTTCTTACCGCATATCGCGGCAAAAATTGGATTCACCTATAAACTTAAATAACCATGAAAAACCTAATCATTTTCTTGTGGTCGCTTATCCTTTTCCTATTTACTGCCTGTGAAAAAGAAAGTTTTTATGACGGGGACCACTTTTTTGTAAAAAATAAAGGAGCAGAGATGCCCGTCTATGTCAAGGGAAATATCCAATCAGGTACCTTCATCCTATTCCTGCATGGAGGTCCTGGCGGAAACGCTTCGCTTCCTTCCTTTATGCCTGTATCGAGAGAACTCGAGAAGGATTTTGCATTTGCCTATTGGGACCAGCGTGGATCGGGCCTTTCAATGGGCAATCCGGACCAAAGTACTTTTACAGTAGAGCAGTTTGTAGAGGATTTGGACCTGGTTGTGGAAACCATCCTGGAGCGATACAACCACCCACGTATTGTTTTTTACGGTATTAGTTGGGGCGGTGCGCTAGGAAGTGCCTACCTGAGTACTAATAATTACCAGGAAAAAATTGATGGATTTATCTGTATGGATAGCGGACACAATCTGGTGGAGGGACTGCCTAAATCAGTAGTCTTTGTCAAGGATTATGCCCAACAACAAATCGATTTGGGCAAGGATGTGGGTTATTGGACCGAAGCAAGAGACTGGTGTGCAGCAGAGCCTGACATGACAGACAAGGAAAACTATTTTAAATACGATCAATACCTTACCAATACCAATGCTTACCGAAAAGATCCTAACCAGGAAGTGCAGGGACCGGAAGTAGGCTTAGCAGGCTCCATGAATTCATACCTATCGTTAGCAGTCTTTTTTAATGGTCAATACCTGGTACCAAGGTTCAATATCCTAACCTTGAATTTGAGTGCTCAGATGGAAAAAATCAAAACCCCATCTATGGTAATCTGGGGCAGGCACGATGGCGTAAATACCATTGAAATGGGCTACGATGCCTATAATAGCATAGGAGGCCCTGATTTTGAGGAAAAAGAACTGGTCATACTCGAAAACAGCGCTCATGAGGGCTATATTGAAGAGCAGGACCTGTTTATATCAAGTTTTAGAAGATTTGTAAATAGCCTTTAAAAGGAAATGAAATCACCCGTTTTTTTTAAAAAACACCTTTAACTCAACTATAAAAAAATAAAATGAAAGCAGTTAAATATACCGCATACGGCTCACCGGAAGTATTAAAAATGGTAGATCTGGAAAAGCCAATCCCCAAAGACAATGAAATCCTGGTGAAAGTAGTCTCCACCACTGTCACCTCCGGAGATGTACGGATGAGGAGCTCCGACTTTCCACCAGTGGCCTGGCTCATAGCGCGATTGATGTTTGGCCTATTCAAACCTAAAAAGGAAATTTTAGGACATGAGTTTTCCGGCGTAGTGGAAGCCGTGGGCCAACATGTAACAAAATACAAAGTTGGTGATGCAGTCTTTGGAACACCTACTTCATTGGCAACCGGATCTTATACTGAGTATCTCTGCATACCCGAAGAAAGGAAAAAAGGAGTACTTGCAGTAAAGCCAACAAACCTAAGTTTCGATGCAGCAGCAGCCCTTCCAGTTGGTGGTATGACCGCCTTGTTTTTATTAAAAAAGGCAAACCTTTCAAAGGGACAACATGTATTGGTGTATGGTGCTTCGGGTAGTGTAGGTAGCATTGCCATTCAAATCGCAAAAGCCTATGGTGCAACTGTTACAGCAGTATGTAGCAATACTAATGCTGAGATGGTGCAATCGCTGGGAGCTGATGAGGTGATTGACTACAAAAAAGTAGATTATACAACACTTGACAACAAATATGATATTGTCTTTGATGCAGTTGGAAAGACCTCCAAATCAAAAGCAAAAAAGGTATTGCAACCGGATGGGCAGTTTGTTACAGTCGCAGCAATTACCAGTCCCGGCCAGGCTCATTTGGATGAATTGAAGGAGTTGGCCTCAGCAGGTACCCTCCAGCCTTTCATTGACAAAAGCTTCCCGCTTTCAGTTATCGCTGCAGCCCATGCATATGTGGACCAGGGAAGAAAAAAAGGGAATGTGGTGATTAAAGTGGCAGAAAACTTATAAAGGAGTACCTACAGATTCTATTTGTTGCCTATTTTGCTATGTAGGGATGGAATTAAATAGGTATCCCACAGTCATTTCACCAAGTCAAAATTTATTAGTCGTGAAAAGAATAATCTTCCTTTTAGTTTTTACCGCATTGGGGACATTCCTGTTTGGCCAAAAAACAAGCTCAAAATATGCCAGGGACGTGCAATCGATCGATGCCATCATGAAGGCTTATTACGAAGTATTTTCCGGTTCCAGTACCGATCCCTGGCAGTTTGAACGTGATAAATTTATTCACTCTGAAAATGCGGTGATTACCCGATGGGATGAAAACGGGAAGACAGGGCCCCACTCCCTTGAAGCGGAATACGTGCCTGTATTGATAGCACCCAAGGAGAATTGGTATGAAAAAGAACTAAAAAGGACGGTAACACACTACGGAAATATTGCCCAGGTATGGAGCGCTTTTGAAGTAACAACTGAACCGAATGGCGCAGCCATTATGAGAGGACTTACCAGTATTCAATTACATTTTGAAAATGGAAGATGGTGGATAGATAGTTGGACCTCTATGCAAGAGACAGAAGAAGACAAGTTTGTGGATGCGTTTTTGAAGAAGCAGTAATTTTCCTACGTATTTGGGGTTGATTGGCATGTGATGTGAATGGGTATCACACAAAACCTTGTTTGATTTGAATATTGAAGGTTAAAAAATATATCCTTAAACATCCTTCACCTCTCTCTTACTTCAGGGTTTTAGATTAAATCCTTATTTTACATGGGTTGCTATAATATTGAAAAAGCAAATTGAATTTTTAAGATCTATTCGACAATCCTACTCCCTCATGCTAAATATTTTCAAAAAAATCCGCCAAAAACTGGCTGCTGAAAATAAGGTTACCAAATACCTGGCGTATGCCATAGGAGAAATTGTCCTGGTAGTAATAGGTATTATGCTCGCTATTCAATTAAACGAATGGAATCAGGAGCGCGTACAGCAAAAAGAATATCATGTGATATTAGAAAACCTGGCTGATGAATTCAACAGAACAAAGGATTTAATGGACTTAACGATAACCAATTACGAGTCCAGCATTGATGCGAATTTGGCGTTAATGGATCTGTTTTCTCCTGACCCTGGAAATTTTTCACCTCAAAGAATTGATACTTTAATCGGACAGTCCGCCAAGCAGGCACCCTTCTACCCTCCTCAACCCGTGCTGGATGAACTCATCAATTCAGGCAAATTAAAGTCTTTACCTAGCAATAAATTGAAACAGTATTTTTTTGAATGGGAGTCCAATATCAAGTGGTTTTATTTTGATTACGAACTGTTTATCAATTTCAGTCGAAATCATATGGATCCTTACATTACAAAAAACTGGTCCTGGAAAAATATTGATATTGCCGAAGGTGGCCAGTATTTTAAAGAACGAAGCAAATTATTGGCCTCAAATAAGGAATTATTTCAATCATTGGAGTTTGAAAATTTAATCGATAATAACCTCTTCCATACCAACAGATTATATCAAAGGCTAACAGCTATAGACACCTTGATAGATAATATCCTGGCGGAGATTGAGGTGAGCCTGGAGCAGTAGAAACAAGATTAATGGTTGAAATCCATCTTGACAAAAGCTAAAAAATGAAACCTAAGCACCAGAAACCTTTTAAAATTTTATGCTTTGCCATTCCACTTTTGCTGGCTATTACCACCGTTAGTGGCAGGAATAATGTCATTGATCTTCTCATAGGGACTTCTTTATACATCGTCGTTTCAAACGTTTATTTTGCTTTTTATGTAAGCATATATTTCGCCTTTTCAGGCTGGTTATATTGGCTGAATAGAAATAT
>JAGQWW010000207.1 GCA_020436955.1 Saprospiraceae bacterium
GGTTGGGGGGTGATAGGATTTTTGATGTTTGGATCTTGATTTTTGATTTGATAATGCGATTTTTCGAGCACCGAAAACCCAAAGCCTCATCCAAAAATCATTTCGGATTCCAGCCCACACTTGAAAGTAAAGACTGAAAAAACATGTCCGGTTTTCTCCCATTCCAATTTGCGGTAAGAAAGTTTGAACTTTTGTTTACGTAATAGACAGTATCCTCCATCATGAATCGAATCCGGGATAATTGAATTGAGGGTTAAATGATTACCGTATTTTGTATAGGTACCATAGGTGTAACAAGTGGGTTTCCCTTTAAAACTTGCAAAGAAGGTATTATCAGAAAAAAAGAAAATCTGGTAGATCGAATTACCTGGCTTGGTTTGATATAATCCAGTAATCGTGTCTGGTCTGGTAGGTGACTTACAGGCAAAAATCCCGGTAATGAATAGAAGGAAAAGCAAGTTTTTCATCTAAATAGCTTTTGAAGAGAAGAATCGTTACATTGGAAATAAGATGCAATCAGGAAACCTGGTGGTGGGTTAATATTCGAATCAGCGTTTTCTAAATACGCTTCTGACCGTTTTTGCCTTTTTAATGTAAGTCCTTTTTTCTAAGTGTCTCCCTGTCTGATATGTCGATGCAATATTCCTTTTGATCCCGATAGTTGAAATATACATAGCCGGTTTCTAAATCGATAAGGGTATTCTCTTCTATCAAAAATTTCTTCTCCCTAAAACGTTCGAATCTATACATGGTAGTAAAATTTGATATCTGAGAATTCAGCACGAGCGTGTCGTTCTCTACTTCATAGGTTCCATTTGATTGTGAGAATTCAATGGTTCCTCTGGCCAAATAAGAAAAGGTGCCGTTTTTATTAAAAGTAAATCGCCAGGAATTTCCCTTATAAGAATACGAGACATAATACCAGTCTGTAAGGACAGGGTTGCAGCAATTGCAAGAGGTAAAGAGTAGAATGATCGATAATATTGTAAGGTCTTTCATAGCACCAAGGTGTTTTAGTACTTGAAAGATGCAATGGTTGTGGTTTTTGGTGGAGGAAAAGAGGTGCAGACCTTCGAAATGTGCCTTACGTTGCGCAGGGTGTAAATGTAAATTACGGCCTACGGGTACCACCCGTAAACCGTAATCCAAAATTTCGACTAATCCCATTCAATCCAATCCTCTAATCCCATTCAATCCTCCAATCCCATCCAATCCTCTAATCCCATTCTAGTAGTCCTCGTATACATTCTGCCAGTCCTGGTTATTCACACTAGGGTCCATGTTAGGATTGTAAAAAGCATCATCTGTTTGGATGGTTTCGCCCCAGGTATTCATATAGGTATTGTTGTAGCCGTCATCAACGGTCCAGGTAGTTCCATCGTATGGATTGGTTACATCGCGTGTGCCGTGAATACCGTTTACGTAATTTGATTGACCGGCATCGGTCATGGCACTGCGTCTTTGATAACTTGCCATACCACTATCTAAAGCATCGTTTGCGTATTGACTGTATTGGGCCTGGCTGTTGTAAAACGCTTGTTCTCTGGCTCGAAGATTATTTTGGAATTTTGCATTATTGGCTGCCAATTTCTGTCTCTCCGCATTATTCTGTGATTCGATGTACTGTCCATTCATTTGGATATTGGCCAAGGCGTATACTAAGGCCTTTTTAGATGCTTCAAATTGATTTGGATTGGCCACCATTATCTGGCAATTGTATCCTGACATATTTCCATTTGGTGTCAGGGACCGTTGGAAGTGTACGATAATCATACCCTTCATACCTTGCTGGTTGGTAAATTCAATGGATTTTACTGCAAATGAATTTTGCATCTGACCAATTTTATAATTGGTTGCATCCAGGCGCTGATTAAATGCTGCTATCTCAGGATGATTATTGATAGCGCCCGGGTTTCCTCCCTGGCTTCTCATAGCTGGAATGATATCTTGCTGGATGACCTGATCAATACTGGTCAACATTCTCTGGTTGTCAAGAAAATATCCTCCTTGCTGGGATTGTACCATGGTGTTGCCTGGTCCTTTCCATGCGGGGCCTGAGATGTCCCAGTCAGCCGGAAGAGGCACCTGACCGATTATTGCACCGGTTTTACTATCCCTCATAGGATGCATTTTGATGCCACCACCTTGTACATTGTCATTAGAAGTAAATCTGGATTGGCCCTGGTTGTTTCCGTTAAAGTCATTTTCGTAAGAATCCATGTCGTTTGAATTGTAGTCATCGTAATACTCTTCATCATATCCGTATCCTGCATCATCATAAGACTCGAAGTCTTCACAGGAAAAAATTGCGATTACAAGAAAAGTTGCGATTCCGATTAAAGATGAAATTTTCATGATGTTGTATTTTTTAAAAGTTTAAAATCTGATTGATTACACTTCTTTATCGCGGGGGTAAGAAAAAGGTCATCATGATTTTTCAACTTTTTTTTAAAAAAATTATAAGATGTTGATATTTAGGTGGTTAGTGGCGAATTTTAAAAAGAAAAGAGGCTGGATTCAGTGAGTCCAGCCTCTTTTCTTCCTTATTTTTTAAAAATCATTTTTGGGCAATCCATAATCTTCTACTTTGTTTTTGTCTTCATCATAGAAGTAGTCAAAATCATCAAGGATCCAACCACTATCATCTGTATAATCGAGGGTATCAATTAATTCAGTTGTTTTGGTGCACTCTAAGTCTTTATACTTCAACCAATTTTCTTTGGCTTTTTCCCAATAATCTTCATAATCTGGTTGGTCCCTAGTTAAATCATCTTCGTTGTCTATCCAGGAATCAATTGCATACTGGACCAATGGATTCTTCCTGTACTTATAATAATAAATGTAGGAATCACTGTACCGAATATTTGAGAGACCGAAAATCAAGTCCTTTTTAGATTGTTCAAAACGATCAGGATTAGCTTCCAAAACGTGCAGGCTATAGTTGGATTTATTACCATAAGGACTCAGGTATCTGGTAAAATGTACTATAACCAAACCCTTGATATTATCTGAAACAGTGAACTCAATAGTTTTCACTTCGAAAGTAGTTCGGAATGAGGTTTCAGGTTTCATTTTTTCAAAGCTGCATTTATTAAATGAAGCTATCTCCGGGGCCGGTGTAATAAGACCCGGTATTCCTCCCTGCTCTTTTATCGCAGGAAGAAGGTCTTCGGCAATAATTTGGTCTATATCAATTACTTTTCTTTGTTTATCCAGGAATTCACTTCCTTCTTGCGCTTGCACTACGGTATTGCCCGGTCCGTACCAAATGTCCTTTGAAACATCCCAATCAGAGGGAAGAGGAATTTCCCCTAATACTATTCCTGATTTTATATCAGTAACGGTATGCAATTTTAGGGTATTGATAGCTTGGGCTTTTGTAGAAGCTGGCTCCGGTTGAACATGGGTATTGCCAGCCTTTTCCTCTTCAAAAGAGGAAAGTCCTTTGAATCCGAAGGAAAAAATTGCCATGTAAAAAATGATTCCGATGGAGATAAAATTTAGAAGTCTCATGATTTTATTTTTTATTGTTTTTAAGCGGATGAATACATTCCTATATCGCTTGAAAGCGTGAAAAGTCATCAGGGAAAGTCAGTTTTTTAGGTTTTAGGCTATGTTTGTTCGAGCATCAATTAGGCAAAAAAAATGGCCCCTTTTTAAAAAAGGAGCCATGGATTTCCAAAATTATTTACCCGATTTGAATGCAGTTTTTTGGAGTTATCGATTGGTGTAAATTATCATCTATTGGAAGCCAATTGCTGCTTTTGCATGCGGTTAAGTGCTTCAATAAATTGGGGGTTGTATTGGATATGAGAGACTGCGTACAACAGTCCTTGTTTGTTTTCCTGGTAAAAGTTTCGGTCGCCTTCCATGCCCTGCGCATAAATCTGGGTCGTGGTACCGGATCTGGATTGCGATGCGATGTGATGGAGGATAATGATCCCTTTGATGCCATTATTATCTTCAAACTCGATTCCTTTCACAGTAACGATGTTTTGGGTTGGTTCAGGCGTCCAGATTTTACTTCTGTAGTTCTTTTCAAATTCTTCGATAAAAGAATAGCGTTCCACATTGACAATCCTGTTGCCGGCTGCTTGCATTTGAGGAATCAATTGTGTCTTGATGAAATCATCTGCTGACATGCCGTTTTGAAGCGTCTGGCCCTGGAATTCCTGGATTTTTGTATTGCCCGGTGCTCCCCAGGAGTCCCCGTTTTCGGTCCAATTATTAGGTATGGGGATCTTGCAAATTATCATACCTGATTGTGGGTCTTTTATAGTTGCCATTTTTACCGGTCCTCCATTTTGCTGATTTTTTACCGGACGTGCAAATTGTGCGGTTGTACCCTGCATCGAAGTATTGGCTGAAGCCAAAAGTCCAAAGTTTTCTGTAGTTGGTGTATTGGTTTCTACGCGATTGGCGCAAGAAGAAATGGTACAAAGTAGGATAGCTGCTGCGAAGATTAAAGATGTAAGTTTCATGATTATAGGTTTTGTAGTTTTTAATAATTTGAATTACAAACCTTTATCGCAGCACCTTTTAAAAGGTCATCAGGGTTTTCTTTTTTTTTAAAAATTATTTCAAGGGTATCCCTAAAAAGGCAGGAGCTGACTCAATAATGAGTCAGCTCCTGCTATTGCTAAATGTCCCTACATGCGGAAGTGCAATTGGGAGTTGAAATTACCCCTAGGGTGTTTCAGTTGGTGTATTCACCATATCAAAAGTAGTATCGTCCTGGTTGGATTGGAAGAAGAACAAATCTGTGAATTCAAATCCCAGTTCCTTCACTTGTGTTGTAAGCAATTTTTTGAGTTCCCATTCCCTGGCATCCATGGTCTTTTGGTCTTCCGGCAAATAATGCAAGCCATCGGTTTTCGCATCTTCCAACAACAAGTATTCACTAAACTCAGGACTGGCCTGGATGGCAAAAAGCTGTTGCAATTTAACCGTATCAATTGCTGGCAAAGGAGGGTTTGGCTGATGGGTTTCCATGTTTTGTTGGTTGTAGGAGGCGATTAAATAGATAACCAGCCCAAGGATATAGAAAAATTGATTTTTCATGACAAATAGATTTTAAGATGGATGTTGTTTTCCATCCTATATCGTATTTGTGTGGGAAAGGTCATCAAGGGAGGATGGGAGATGGGGGATAGGAGATTGGGCAAGAATTGTTTTAGACGTAGGGTACGTTGCGCCCGTAGCGGTGAGTAAAATTTTCACCGCTACGGACGCGAAGCGCGCAACGAATTTTTGAGGTTTGAATTTTGGATCTTGATTTTTGATTTTATACTACGAAAATGTTTTTGAATAAGCCTGGTACTTAATAAACCTTGTCCAATCCTGAGTCCTTGATTTTCATTGCGCATTAAATTCTTTCCTCCTCCTAGCTTCTCTATCTATAGGGATAATACATC
>JAGQWW010000208.1 GCA_020436955.1 Saprospiraceae bacterium
CAATTGGATTTGTAGTGGTGCATAAAGGTCTATGGGATATTGAAAATGAAGGGTGGAATTGGTGGGACTGGGGTAGACGGATAAGGAAATTTCATCTTGAACCTTATCATTAGTTTTAGTAAATAAATCTAGGTTGAAATCAGCAAAATAGGTGATGCCTTTTGAAATATCTCCCAATGGCATTCCAAAAAAATTGTCTACTTTATTTAGGAAAAATAATGACCTGTACCTATCTTTTTCAACAATCTCAAAAAATCCGCCAGTAAAATGAGCATGATCTGTTTCTTTAACTAAATGTCCTATTACTTTTCCGGATTGGCCATCCAAATTAACTAAGGCTATTGACTTGCCTGTATTTGTATACTGTTGCCCTTGCAATTCAAAATCGGCACCTGAAATATCGTAGGTGCAACTTACTATACCACTCTTTTCATCAAATCCTTCTAATTCAGCTGCCTGAGAACAACCTCCCATCAAATAATACCACATGAAATCTCCGTTACTATCATATTTAATTAAAATTGTAAGTATACCGGCTGGTAAGGTTGGCTCAAAACATCCAAAAATTGTATCACCATATAAGTTTATCCATCCAAAATCTGATGGAACCCTGATTTGAACAAAAAAACCATCTTCAACCACTCTAATTCTAGAAAAAGTGAATGGTTGTTCTTTCGCAAAAACGAGATCGCCATTTGGTTTATATTTTAGAAAATAATCGCCATAATACTGCCCTGTTCTAATCGTATCAACTCCGTTAAAGCAAAACCATTCAGCCCATCCTGCATCAAAAGTAATAATCAGATTTCCGGTTTGATCTGTTGCCATATCATAGATATAACTATCGCCATCACTTCCGAAAATCCAGTAGGTTTCGATTGAATCCTTGTTTAAATTATAAGAAAGGATAAATGGAGCTTTGTCAGCTGGAATTCCATCCCTATCAAAAAAGTTCCATAAGGTATCTCCATAAATAACCGTAAAATGCTCAATCCGATTCCTATTATCTCTTAAATTGGACTGTACATATAACACGCTATCTTTACAAGCGATGTTTTCAATTTCTTTATCCAAATCAATAAATACCCTTTTAAAGTTTAATTGCTCGTCAAATTCAAGAACGCCTCCCTCATTCAATATTAATAGAGTATCACCTACTATCAAAAGAGAATCCTTGAATCTCCCATGGTTTGAGTAGCTCACAAAAACTCTATTCTGGCAAACTGTCAAATCAGTATAAAAACTGCTCACTCCCTTTAAATTTGCAAATGTATCAACCTTTAAGTCTGGCGTTACTTTTACTAAGTAGAGACTTCTCCATTCTTGGACTTCTTGTTCCCATTCAATGCACTCTGGAAAAAATCCACCCAAATAAGTATCATCGCAATCATCTTGCATCAAAAAAAAATAATTGCCATTTTCATCTTTCTTGACTGATTTCGAGACCGTAGAGGGAGCCGAGTCAGATAAATAACTAGTCCCTGTTCTATAAAAAGGAATATAATCATTCAATACCTGTGCTTCTACTACATCAGGAAAACACAAAAAAGGGAGAAGAAAAAGAAGGACGCAAGTAATTTTCATAGCAAGTAGTTGTTTCAATTTACGCTTCCAGAGATAGGTTTGATAGCTTTATTTCAACCTTGTAAAGATACAAAGATTTATTTCAAGGGATTTACGAATTACGGTTTACGATGAACGTGCCTAAGACCTCACCTCCGCTGGCTTCGACAGGCTCAGCCAGCTAACATTCCGTGGATTTCCCATCCTAGTTGCCTGAGCTTGTCGAAGGCAACGGGGTCAATTTAAGAATTACGGTTTACGATGTACGACTAGCACAAACGTAGCGTCCGTCGCGTACTTGGCGGTGAGAAGAAAAATTCACCGCTACGGGCGCTAAGGGCACGACGTAAAGGACACGTAAATCGTACATCCCACCTCCGGCTACCGGCTACCGTACCCCGGCTACCGCCTCCTATGTTTCCACCGCTTATGCGACCACAACCAATCAGGCGGATACTCTCTGATGATGTCTTCGAGGTGATTCATGATCTTTTGGGTGATTTCACCGGGTTGGGTGCTTTGTGGGTCGAGGCAAATCGGCATAAAAGTGACTTCGTAGTGACCTCTTTTTATTCTTCTGACATCGTAATGATAGACAGGGAAGTTGTATTTGCGGGAGAGATAATCGATGCCTGAATTGCAGGCGGTGTCGATACCAAAGAAATCGACCCAGTGCATACGCTTGGTATTGGATGGGTTTTGGTCGCCTAGCAAGACATAGGTGCCGGGCTTGTCATGATTTTCATTGAGGAAAGGGATGAACTCCTTGGTTTCAATGAGTTTCATATTGCCTCGGACACGAATCTTATTGATGTACTTGTCTATGAGTTGGTTGGACATGCCTTTGTTGATGCCGTAGTAAGGTGGCAAGATGGACATACCCAAGGTTTGAACCCCCCATTCCCAATTGGCGTAATGAAAACCGGAAAGAATGACGGTCTTTCCTTGTTCGATGGCCTCGTTGACTACTTCTGGATTTTTACATACATACCGCGCTTTTACTTTTTCGATGGGCATGCTGAGGCTTTTTCCTACTTCTACTACGATATCGCTGAGATTCAGGTAAGATTGCCAAACCATCTCGTCGATTTTGCTTTCCGGAAGGTCTGGAAAACATCGTTGCAGGTTTTCTTTGATGACCACCTTGCGATAACCAATTACCTTATACAATAACCACGCAACGCCATTAGATACCCTATACAAGGCAGCAAAAGGGATAAAAAAGAAAATCACCCCTATCAATCGAACTCCGATATAACCTATCCATTGCATGGCGCAAAAGTAAACATTCAAACTGATGTGTTAGTGCTTGGATTCGCTTTCCGTTGCTAATTGGATTATCCTTTTCACCACCGCCCCTTCTGTTGCTTGTGGATACCAGTCTTTTACCCAGGAAATTTCCATACGCAGTTCTTCTCTGAATTCGTAAAAAATAACCGAAATGCCAGGTCGAATTGCATTGGATGGATAGTTTCGAATGTCTGTCACCTGATGTCCCAAAAACGTATCAAATCCTTCAAAGGACTTGCCCAGATAAGAAAAGGAAAAAGCAGACATCCTTCCCATCGACGGCATTTGCCACATCCAGTAGTAAATCTCACGAGGCATAAAAAGATAGGTCTGTGCAAAGTCGTTAAAAGCCCTTGGCAGGTCCTTCCCGATTTGATCCCGCATCTGGGTAAAAACGGCTTTACTCGTCGCTTTCAAATCCTGCAAAACATGTGGTCGTAACTTGAAAAACAGGAAGGACAGATAATTACGCAGCATGTATTGTACCCCACCCTTTTTACGCACATTCACCAAAGAAGGCACCCAAAGGAAACGATGGTCCTTTTGTTTTGAAAAGACTTCATCGTGCAATGCTTTGCTTACGCAAGCCAACAGAAAACTATTGAGACTATTACCGGGCGTTATCATTTTACAATTTCCCAGTATGGCTTCCTTTTCGGCTTTAGAAAAAGTCTTGCGGTGGATGGAAAGTGATTTTTCCTTCGCTACCGGTAGCCCCTTTTCATGACGAGTCATTTTAAAATTACCATCCAAAAAGGCAAAATTGGCTGCCTTGAAATAGGAACGGATATTATGTCCCAGCGAAAGGGGTTTTCGATTCGGCTCTGTCAATTGAACAGAATCATCGCCTTCCAATGCCTTGATAAAAGTCCGAATGCCGATATGGTCGAAAAAGATGTGGTGAAAAGAGAACCAAAGCAAAGTGGAATTTCCTTTCTTAAAAATATCAATACGAAAAGGAGGCGCTTGGTAGGGATCCAAAGTACCATTCTTTAATGCATCGAAATCATCAATTGGATGTTCAAAAACAGGTAAAACGATTGCTCCAAAAAAAATTAAAATAGGGAAAACTACTCCATCTGCCTCCTTGCAATCTCAAGCGAGTCAATTGGGAAATCGTAGGACTTGCTTCGATTTTCTTTTTTAAAAAAGGAGCATTAATGTCACCATCTACTTCAATGGCCAACCGGACAATATGCCCCGGACCACCCAGTCTTCTTCCATGATAATCGATGAGTAGTTGGAAATAATCAACTCCGTGCAGATAATGCCGGTCTTGAGACACGCTTCTCGTTTTTATCTTTTCCGGATTGCTTGGCTATCAATTCAGAAACGATTTTGGCAGATAATAAGGATAGTGGAACGCCGGAGCCAGGATGTACCGTACCTCCGCAGAAGTACAAGTTTTTGATCTTTCCGGTAAAGTTGGGATGACGGAAAAAGACGGACAATTTACCATTGAAGCTGTTGCCGTAAATAGCACCAAATGCTGCTCCGGTTTGCACTTCAAAAGTCCTTGGGTCCTGTACTTTTTCAAATGCAATTAATTGGGCAATATCTTCTCCCAAAATATTACTTAGTCTTTCCAGTATTTTAGCTCGTACCCGGTCCTTGATGGCTTCCCAATCCTGACCTTGCAGGTGTGGCGCATTGATTAGCACATACCAGTTTTCGCATCCCTCCGGCGCATCGTCCGGGTTGGTTTTGCTACTGATATACAAGTAAATGGTAAAATCTTCCCCAATGTCTCCGTCCTTGAAAATAATCTCGTACTCCTCTTTCATGTTTTCGCTCAGCACCATGTTGTGCAAAGCCAGCTGAGGGAAAGACTTCTTGATGCCCCACAAAAAAACGATAGCGGAGTGGGATTTCTGACGCTCCAGGAACATAGCCGGCACCTTGTGTTCCGGCAACAATTTTTTATAGGTATTGTACACGTCCGAATTGCTAATCACGATATCAGCGTATCGAGCTTCCCCATTACAAACGACACCACGAGTTACATCATTTTCTACAATGATCTCTTCTACTCTCACACGCGTTTCAATACTTACGCCTAACTCTTCACCTAACTTCACTAGTGATTTGGCGATGGAATACATGCCGCCTCTCGGTAAAAAGATGCCAGAATTCAATTGAAAATGAGAAATCACATTCAAAACACCTGGTGCCTTGAAAGGAGAAGACCCCATATAGCTTGCGAAAGAATTGAAAAGCCTTCTCGTATGCTCGTCTTTGAAATTTCTTTTGTTGGCTTCGTCCATGCTGCGGAAAACTTCCACTTTATGGAAATTGACCAAACCTTTTAGTACCTCTTTGTTCCAATAGTTGGAAATGATGTGCAGGGAGTTCTGCAAAAAGACATGATCTGTCAACTCGTACTTCGTCTTGATATCCTCCAGAAACCTTTCTATGGTAACTTTGTCGTCCTCTGTCTTTGTGGTCAATTCCTCGATCAATCTTTCCAGATCAGCGTAAAAATTGAGCACCAAACCATCATCAAAGAAGTAATTGAAGGGTAATTCAGGGCGAATGATGTCGATATAGTCTTCTGTTTTC
>JAGQWW010000020.1 GCA_020436955.1 Saprospiraceae bacterium
CATAACGAGAATTATTTTGAAGGTTAGTAAATATTTGCTGCTTATTAACTCTGTTAAAGTTAGTCTATTCGAGGGTTAAATCAAAGTATCAGCGCCCCTTTTTTCCCAAGTTATAAAGGTTTTTTAAAATACTTTTTTAAATCGATTTCTGTGTAAAAATGGCTACTTGTAAGTCCTTCAACTGCCATCGGAATTGCTATCTTTGCGCCGCCTTTTGTAAAGACCAAATCACCTACTATGCAAAAACTATGGCTTATCATTCGCAGGGAATACCTCACAAGGGTTAGAAAAAAATCCTTCATCCTGGGTACACTTTTAACGCCCATCCTTTTAGGTGTATTTTTCATGGTAGTAGGATTAATCTTTTCCTATGAAGGAGACGAGTCCAAAACCATTGCCATCATTGATGAAGGCAACATCCTGGAAAAGAAAATAAGTGACACCAAAAATCTTTATTTCCAATTTCCCAATAAAGACCTTCAAACTTTAAAAACTGCTGTTGAAAATGGTGAGTTTGACGGTATTCTGGTTATTCCGAAGCTTTCTGACTTGTATGTGAAGGACCAAACCGTCTATTATTATTCGCATAAGCCACCGAGTGTTGAAATAGAATCTGTTATAGAAAAAAGGATTGAACGCTCTATTCGCGATTATAAAATTGCCTCTCTTGCTTTGGACAAGACCGAAATAGATGCATTAAACACCAATGTTTCCATTGACCCGGAACCATTAAAAGATACCGACACCAATGCTTCCAAGATGACCTCTGCCATCGGTGCCATGCTGGGCATGTTCATGGGTCTCATCATGTACACGGTCATGTTTGTTTACGGCATGATGGTGATGCGAAGTGTCATGGAAGAAAAAACAACCCGCATCGTTGAAGTTATGATTTCATCCGTGAAGCCATTCCAGTTGATGCTGGGTAAAATAATAGGTGTAGGAGCCGTTGGATTGACCCAAATTCTGATTTGGGCCATCTTAATTCCGGCTATTACCATCCCTATCAATATGATTTTTGGATTCAATACCACTGATATGGGTGGCATGGAAGGTGCTGCTGCGCAAGTGGATCCGGATGATATGCAAGCCATGGTATCCATGGCAATTACCGAATTGGAAAACATGAATTGGTGGTTGATCCTGCCATTATTTGTCATCTATTTCCTGGGTGGATACTTCTTGTATTCTTCCATGTTTGCTGCAGTAGGCTCAGCCATTGGAGACGATATGGGAGAGGGTCAAAGCTTGACCTTACCTATTACCATACCGGTAGTATTGGCACTTTACATCATGATTGCTTCCCTCGAATCACCGGATAGTTCTTTGGCTGTCTGGTCTTCGATTTTTCCTTTGTTCTCACCGGTTGTTATGCCGGCCAGATTAGCGTTTGATCCACCAATGTGGCAAATATTGTTATCGGTTGCGGTCTTGATTGGGACGGTGATCCTATTTGTATGGTTGGCTGGTCGTATTTATCGGGTGGGTATTTTATTGTATGGTAAAAAAGCCTCTTTCCCGGAATTGGTAAAATGGATTTTCCGCAGAGCATAAGCTGATAAGGATATGAATCATAAAATAAAAGTAGCCATCATCGGTTCAGGAAATATCGGTACCGATTTGATGATTAAAATATTACGCAACGGTCAGCATTTGGAGATGGCAGCCATGGTAGGGATTGACCCGAATTCTGATGGCCTTGCCAGAGCAAATCGCATGGGAGTTGCTACCACGCATGAAGGCGTAGACGGCCTTTTAAAAATGGAAGCATGGGAGGACATCAAGATCATTTTCGACGCTACTTCTGCTAAGGCCCACCTTTATAATTGGGATAAGATCCAAACCTTCCCTGATAAACGAATTATTGATTTGACTCCGGCTGCTGTCGGGCCTTACCTTGTCCCAGTGGTAAATTTTGAAGAGAACCTGGACCACAGAAATGTAAACATGGTTACTTGTGGAGGACAGGCTACTATTCCAATGGTGGCAGCTGTCAATCAGGTTAGCCCGGTATTATATGGAGAAATCGTAGCTTCGATTGCTTCAAAGTCTGCCGGACCGGGTACCAGAGCCAATATTGATGAATTTACTGAGACTACGGCTCTTGCAATCGAAAAGGTTGGAGGCGCTAGAAGAGGGAAAGCTATTATTGTGTTAAACCCGGCCGAACCGCCTTTGGTAATGCGTGATACGGTTTTCACTCTTAGTGAACCTGCCGACCGCGAAGCTATCAGAGAAAGTATTCATAAAATGGTACAGGAAATTCAAAAATATGTACCAGGGTACCAACTCCATCAGGAAGTACAATTTGAAGATATCCCGGCTGAAGAACCCGTTTTTATAGAAGGATTAGGTAAAGTATCAGGTCTAAAAACTACCATCCTTTTACAAGTAAAAGGTGCAGGCCATTACCTGCCTGAATATGCGGGCAACCTTGACATCATGACCTCTGCTGCCCTTGCCACCGGTGAAAAAATGGCAGCGCTTGCACTTGTTTCCTAAAAATACATCCTTATGGCGCTTTATATCCAAGACGTTACCCTTAGAGATGGCATGCATGCCATCAGACATCAATATTCAAAAGAACAAATCACCGAGCTGGCACTGGCCCTTGATGCTGCCAAAGTAGATGCCATTGAAGTGGCCCATGGTGATGGTTTGGCAGGAGGAAGCTTCAATTATGGATTTGGTGCGCATACGGATTGGGAATGGCTGGAAGGTCTGGCAGGAAAGCTGCAACATGCAAAACTGACAACCCTTTTATTACCTGGTATCGGTACCATTGAAGACTTGCAAAAGGCAAGAGATCTGGGTGTAGAATCTGTTAGAATTGCTACCCATTGTACTGAGGCAGATATTTCGGCTCAGCACATACAGGCTGCAAAAAAAATGGGCATGGACGTAGCCGGATTCCTAATGATGGCTCATATGAATGAACCCAGCAAATTGGCCCAACAAGCAAAGATGATGGAATCGTACGGTGCTGATTGTGTGTATGTAACCGACTCAGCAGGTGCCTTATTGATGCAGGATGTGGAAGACAGGATCAAAGCCTTTAGAGATGTACTGAACGATTCAACTGAAATTGGAATTCATTGTCATCATAATCTTTCCCTGGGTGTTGCCAATACTATCGTTGCTATGCAACACGGTGCTACAAGACTGGATGCTTCACTGGCTGGCATGGGCGCAGGTGCAGGAAATGCTCCACTTGAAGTTTTAATAGCCGTACTCAACCGAATGGACGCTCCGCATAATTGTGATTTGTACAAACTAATGGATGCAGCTGATGATATGATCAGGCCCCTGCAAACCAGACCGGTCCGAGTAGACAGGGAGACCCTATCACTGGGATATGCAGGTGTTTACAGCAGTTTCTTGCGCCATGCTGAAAAGGCTGCAAATACATATGGCATTGACACCAGAGTAATCCTTGAAGAACTTGGTAACCGAAAAATGGTTGGAGGCCAGGAAGACATGATTATCGATGTCGCACTTGACCTCACTAAAAAGGCCTAGATTATTACAAGACAGAATACTCGACAAATGGATTTTTGTCCGGGTAATCCGTTGTATAATGCAATCCCCTACTTTCCCGTCGCATAGATGCTGATCTGGTTACCAAATAAGCAATTGTAATCAGGTTTCTCAACTCTGCCAATTGTGGTGAAAGCGTAGTGCTGGCATACAGATTTTCAGTTTCCTGATACAATAAATATAGGCGATCGGATGCTCTTTTCAATCTGACATTGGACCTTACAATACCAACATAACTACTCATCACCTCTTTGAGTTCCTTCATACTTTGGGTAATCAATACCAACTCATTTGGTTCAATTGTTCCTTCTGCGTTCCAATTGGGTATGCCTTCCTTGATGCTATATTGATCAATTTTTTCTGCAACCTCATAGGCAATACGATTACCAAAAACCAATGCTTCGAGCAAACTATTGGAAGCCAAACGATTGGCACCATGTAATCCGGTACAGGTACATTCTCCACAGGCGTACAATCTGTTGATGGAGGTTTGCCCCAATTCGTCTACCATAATGCCACCACACATATAATGGCAAGCAGGTACCACCGGTATCATATCCTTCATTGGGTCGATGCCTATGCTGATACACTTATTATATATGGTAGGAAAATGGCTGATAAACTTATCCTTGTCAAGATGGGTACAATCCAGGTACATAAATTCAGCACCATGGATTTTCATCTCATTATCGATAGCTCTTGCTACGATATCACGAGGAGCCAAAGACTTCCTTTCGTCGTATTTGTGCATGAATTCAACACCATTGGGATCCTTCAAAATGCCCCCAAAGCCTCTCACTGCCTCAGATACCAGAAAAGATGGGTTCTCTCCTGCAGGATTGTAAAGAGCAGTTGGGTGAAATTGCACAAATTCCATATTCTCAATCCTGCCTTTTGCACGGTAGACCATTGCAATTCCGTCGCCGGTAGCAATAACAGGATTAGTAGTGTTTTTATATACCTGACCTGCTCCGCCGGTTGCCAACACCGTCACTTTAGCCAACAGCGTCTCTATTTCATTGGTGGTTTTATTGAGCGCATAAGCACCATAGCATTCAATGCCGGGCGTTACACGTGTCACATTGTAGCCCAAATGGTGCTGGGTTATCAGGTCAACTGCGAAATAGTGCTCAAGGATTTCAATATTTTCTAGCGTATCCGCTTTTTCCAATATCGACCGTTGAATTTCCCAACCGGTTAAATCCTTATAATGGAGAATTCGATTTGCCGAATGGCCACCTTCTCTACCTAAATCGTATGCATCAGAATCACTTTCACGGTCAAAACGGGTTCCCCACTCAATAATTTCTTTAACTCTTTTGGGGCCTTCCTCCACAACAATTTTCACAATTTCCTCATCACATAGACCGTCTCCAGCATCAAGCGTGTCGTCGATATGAAGATTGAAATTATCGCGATCCTCATCCCATACCGCTGCTACGCCGCCTTGGGCATATTTGGTATTACTTTCTGTTTCTACAGTCTTTGTAAGGACTTTGATTTTCAAATCAGGCCTTTTTTCTGCCAATTTGATAGCAAATGACAATCCTGCTACCCCTGCCCCAAGCACCAATACATCTGATGTCGCCATAAATAAAACTAGAGTTTAATCTTTTAAATCGTCATAAATAATATCTGACTTCGTATTCCAAAAAGAAAATGCAATCAAATCAGCTCCTTCCTGGATCTTCTTTGAAGTTGGTTTCCCTGCTCCATGGCCGGCACTGGTTTCAATTCTGATAAGTGCAGGAGCCTCTCCTTGTTGATGAGCCTGCAAATTAGCAGCAAATTTGAAAGAATGCGCGGGCACCACCCTATCGTCATGGTCCGCTGTGGTAATCATAGTCGCAGGATATGCATTGTCTTTGATATTGTGCAAAGGTGAATAAGCTTTTAGATATTTAAAAGCGTCCGGATCGTCACTTCTACCATAATCTGTTGCCCAGGCCCAGCCAATGGTAAATTGATGGTAGCGCAACATATCCAACACCCCTACAGCCGGCAATGCTACCTGATACAAATCAGGACGCTGCGTCATACAAGCACCTACTAACAATCCACCGTTTGAACGACCATAGATGGTCAGCTTTTCACTGGATGTATATTTTTCTGCAATCAAATATTCAGCCGCTGCTATGAAGTCATCAAATACATTTTGCTTCTTTTCCTTGGTACCATCCCAATGCCATTTTGAGCCAAATTCTCCACCTCCTCTGATATTTGCTACTGCCGCCACACCATTATTTTCAAGAAAGATAGGCATCATGCTAAGTCTGTCTACATTGAACCCGGGTAATATACTGATATCAAATCCCCCATATCCGTATAATAAGGTTGGGGCAGTCCCGTCCAACTTCAAGCCCTTTTTATGTACAATGAACATAGGAATCTTAGTTCCGTCCTTGCTATCGTACCAAATTTGCTTTGTTTCATATAAGTCAGAATCAAAATCAAGGCTAGGCTTTTTCCAAAGAGAAGTTTGAAAAGTTTTCAAATCAAATTGGTAGATGGAAAGTGGTTGTGTGAATGATTCAAACTCAAAAAAAGCAATATCGCCATCTTTTTCACCTTCCAATTCTCTCACAGTACCTATGCCAGGCAGTTCAACATCGCCAAGCTGTTTACCATCGAGTGAAAAGACTTTAATTTCACTGGTTACATTGTGCAAGTATTTAGCGACCAGTTTGCCACCCATTACTTTTGCAGATTGCAATACATCCGGTGTCTCTGCCAACACATCGACCCAGCTATCTTCCCCTGGCTGATTGATATCAATTTCTACCAATCGCCAATTGGGTGCATTATAGTTGGTATGGACCAGCATCTTACCATTGTCAGCATATACAACCACAAAATCTCCATTTTCATAGGCTGGAACTATCGCCTGAAATTTTCCACCTGGTGCATCCAAAGGCTTCACAAATAGCGCATTACCACTGGTAGACTCTACCCCGCTGACAGCCAACAGGGATTCCCCACCTACCGTTTTGGTGTAAAAATTACGTTGCGGATTATTTTTATCCTCATACACTAACTCATCCTGGTCCTGACTGGTATTCAATTTATGGAAATAGACTTTATGAAATTCATTTTTAGCCACCAATTTATCCCCACCTTCCGGTGCAGGATATCTGCTGTAAAAGAATCCATCACCTGACCAGGAAATATCTGAAAATTTGACCCACTCTACGGCATCCGGTAAGTTTTCACCGGTCTCCATGTTTTTCACCTTGATGGTCACCCAATCGGAACCACCTTCCGACACCTGGTAAGCAAGGTATTTCCCATCTTTTGAAAATGCATGAGAAGTCAATGAAGCCGTTCCGTCTTCAGAAAATGTATTTGGATCCAGGGCCACTTCAGGAGTTCCATTCAAATCAGGAAGACGATACATCACGGCTTGATTTTGTAAACCGTCATTTTTAAAAAAGTAGAAAAAGTCTCCTTTTTTAAACGGTGCGTTGTATCGCTCATAATTCCAAAAATCCTTTAAACGCTTTTGAATTGCATCTCGGTACGGGATTTGCTCTAGGTATTGATTAGTTACCTGATTCTCGGCATTAACCCAGGCTTTTGTTTGCTCTGAGTTATCATCCTCCAGCCACCGGTAAGGGTCACTTATTACCTCCCCGTGATAATCATCTGATACACTTGTATCCATTTCTGTTGTAGGATAATTCACTTCGAATTGTTTAAAGTCGTAAGTATTTCCGTTTTGCTGTTCACCCTCCGAACAAGAAAAAACAGCAATAGCAAACAGAAATAGAACTCCAAGATGATGTTTCATGTTTAAATTCATTATATTAGAATTAGACATTATGTAATGTTCAATTGCTAAAATTGTCTTTTTTTAATAAGAACAGATTATCCAAAGGGAATGGCTAGCAATCAAAAACTTCTAAAGATGGCTGAAATTAGGAAATTTCTTTTGCTTACGGTGTGGCTTTTCGTCCTACAATTTTCCTATGCTCAAAAAGTAGAGGTGAATCCATTGGGTGAAAAAATTGTAGTTTTTAATGACGGCAGTTGGACCAAGCTTCCTGCTAAAAAAGCAACAGCAGAGAACAGCCCTGAAAAGGCATTGTCCATTGAGGAAAAATCCCATTTAGAGGCTGAACGAATTGCAAAAAATGCCAAAATAGATACAGAAGAGGCTTTTGCTTCCCTTCAAAAAATCCGTTCGGAAAGAATGAATCTTGAAACTCAATTACAAGATCCTAAAATTTCTACCAGAGCGCTACAAGCACAATATCAAATTACCATTCAAAAAGAAAAACAAGCAGAATTGGATTGGCAAAATGCCAATGAGGATTACCGTGAATTGGCCGCTATGACCAAAATGTCTTTCAAAAAAAGGACACATGCCTATGAAAAATGGCTGGCAACAAAGGAAGATGAAAGAAGATCTGCTACCCTTGAAAGGGATAAATTGACTCGAAAACTGGAAGAAAGCATTGTAAAAGAAGAAATAAAAGAAGTCTACACCTATGCTGCCAAGGATGATGTATACCTCAATCCACCGGAAAAGCCTTGTAATGTATTATTTGAAGGAGTGGACGAATTTTCAGGCAATTACCGCAAGGATTTGGCACCGGAGTTATTCTTTTATTATACGCCTGAGCCTTTAAAAATGCTTTACAAAGACGATTCATTTATGAAAGCTGAGGGAAGCATGAGTGTTTCTCAGGGTTTTTATTATTTCAATCTAAAAATAACCATCAACGCCAGCAAAGCTGACCGAAGCTATGGTTTCCTTGAAAAAGGGAGCATCCTGACTATTAAATTACTGAATGGCGATGTCGTAAGGCTATTAAACAATCATTCTGATCGTGGGGTGCCGGCTGCTGATAAAAAAGGGATAGTTTACAAAGCCCAATATGCTTTGGATTCAGAGGTAATGAAAACCCTTAAAAAGTCTGAAGTAGACAAAGTTCGATTATTCTGGAGTACAGGGTACGAAGATTATGAAGTGTACGAATTGGACTTCTTCTTCCACCAACTGCAGTGTATCGGTCAATAATTATTTTGTATCCTTGATTG
The DNA here is from genome assembly GCA_020436955.1 of Saprospiraceae bacterium. Classification (GTDB taxonomy): domain Bacteria; phylum Bacteroidota; class Bacteroidia; order Chitinophagales; family Saprospiraceae; genus JAGQWW01. The sequence goes on from JAGQWW010000020.1 coordinate 8,578, forward strand.
TATCAGGCTCCATATATCCGCTGCAATATCTTCAGGATATCGGTCGCCATTTACCTTTTCTATAATTTCCTTTTCTCCTGCCAGTTCAAAAGCTTTTAGGTAGGCATCTCTAACTTTAGTTAGGTTGTCCAGAGTTTCATACATCTCAAGTGCATCACGTCCTTTTTGCAGCCTTTTCATACTCACTTCCGGCAACACATCAATATAGATATTGACATCCGGTCTTAAAAATTCAGCGCATTTGGTGTTGCAGGAAATAACCCACTGCATATCAACATGGACTCCATGATAAGCATAAGAGGAAAAATAATATCGGTCAGAAATTACAGTATAACCATCCTCCAACCATTTTAATAGTCCTTCTTCAGGGTTTAAAATATGTTCCAATCTGTCTGCTAAAAATAAACCTGCAATGGTGTGTTGATCAGCTGGGACTTCATGCTTAAAAATCTTCCTTATTAATTTACCAATGGGCCCATCGGTCGGCTCGAAGGTCGTTTTCACCTTATGTCCTTCTTTTTCCAGATTTTCTTTCAGTCGTTCAATCTGGGTACTTTTTCCACTTCCGTCTATTCCTTCAATTACTATGAAAAGATTCTTGCGCATACATATTTATTTGTAGCCCAAAGGTAAAAATCCCGGGCACATTTTAATTCCCTACCTTACCGGTATCCAGCCAGGAGATGATCTCTTTGATAGCGAGCCCCAGGTTGCCAATTTGACAATGCTGGTCCGCATGTTCCTCTTTGGTAAAAATCCTGGTGGTGACACTTCGTGCATGAATGAGAGCTGAAGCTTGGGCTTGCAATAATTTGGGTGGTTGAAAGGCATCATTTTCACCTCCCAACAGCAAACAGCTTTGGGAAACACTACCGGAATGTAAATGGTCCTTATTCATTCCCATCATCCAATCCACTGCCTCGTGAGGCTTTGATGTTCCTGAAATGAAATTTGCCTGTTTAACGGCGTGTCTTAACAAGGGTACACTCATTTTTATCCGTACCAGAAAATCCATTAAGCCCGGAAATTTCCTTAACCAGGCAACTAGCTTAGTTGAAAAACTTCCGGCAAGTTCCATCCAATCATACACCGGTGGCATTGCGATAACCCTGTGGATTCTTTTTTCAAATGCAGCTGCTCTTACAGCCCAATAACCACCCATGGAAACGCCCATTATGGCAGTTCGATTTACCTTAAAATGATCCAATACTGCACCTACCGGTCCTTCCCAATCATGTTCAAATGGCAACTGATGCAAACGCAAGGCTCCACCCTGCCCCGGACCGTCAAATGCATACACATTGTATCCTGATCGGGACAATCCATCCCAAATACAATAAAACTCTTCAATGAGCGAATCAAAACCGCCGAAACAAACAATGGTTCCCTTTGGTGCGGAAGTCTGGGAAGGAAAATAAAGCACTGGCAGCTTTCCATTTTTATAAGGCACTTCGTGTCGAATGAATCCGGCAAGCCAAAATGCTTTATCAAAGGTCTTTAAAAAATCTTCGTAGACTTCCTGCTTTTTTGGATTACCTGGTTCAATAAAAAACTCAGCGCCTCGCAGATAAAATGCCGCATTGCGTAATCTCTTTTCTTTTTTGGCTTCTTCTGCAAAATAAAACATAATAGGAGCACAATCTTCGGGACCTTTTATCCATTTGGCCGCTTTTCGCAAATCCTGTTCACGACTAAATCCGGTGCTGTACAGGCGATTGAACTGGTAGTTCAAAAATGGATTTTTATGAAAATCGATATATCCGACAGGTAATGGCATAAGCTATGGGTACAAATAAAAAACGGTTTACAAAGTACCGATTTTTAATCAATCGGTACCCTGTAAACCGTTTTAGTGGCTTGAAGTACTTAGAAATTAGTGAACAACCACAAATTTCTTAGTTCTCCAACCTTCCTGTGACTTAACGGTCATAAAGTATGTTCCGTTGGCAAGGTCATTTACGTTATAGTTGAATACACCTTCTTTTACGTTGTCAAGTTGATCCTGACGAACCAATTTGCCATCGAAATCACTAATGTATACCTGAACGTCAGATGCATTTTCCAATGCCAATTCAAGATTGATATCAGTTGAAGCAGGGTTAGGGAACAAGGTAACTTGATCTTCACCCAACAATGGAAGGTCTCTTACGTCTGTCATGAAACCTTGCATGTGCATTCTGATGATTGCATTGTTGTTAGAAACCCAACCACCCATGTACAATCTGTCAGTAAATACAGTTGAACCAAAGAATGGGTAATTAGTAGCACCTGCAGATGTATATCTTGGAGCGATATTGATATTTGCAGCGTTACCATCATAACTTACAACTGCCAAATATGCTTTGTTTGCTTCAAGTACGATTGGGTCAAAGAATTCAACCGTGATCAACTCATTTGGCTGTTCGTTGCCTGTAAGTGAATAACCACCAAATCCTACAACCTGGAAGTCATCATAAGAGTCAGCCTGACCGCTGATAACACCGGTATTGTTTGGATCCATGTCATAAACAACCAAAGAGAACAAGTCCGCTACCTGGTCGCCAGTATATAGGTCAGCAGGGTTTGCCAAAGCAAAGGTCATATGTGTAGCAGTACCACCGTTTGCACCGGCGATATAGCTTGAACCCATATCGTAACGACGTCCGTCATCAATGAATCCCTGGTCACCCGCAGATAGAGAACCATCAATTTCACCATCGTCTACACCGAAAGTATAATCAGTAACGATGAAGTTCTGAACCAATGTATCAGAGCTGTAGTCATTAGAGAAAGTCATGGTATAAGTACCCGTCATGGTTGGGGTATAAGCATCTTCAAATACGAACAAGGAATCCGCTTGAGGATCAACCATTTTGTTCAAAGTGAAAGCAGCCATTCCACCTGCTGGGTCTTCAATTTCAACTTTTGCAGTAACATCCTGAACGTCTGTATCGCTTGAATTGAAGATGTTAACAGAAATCTGATCCAATGCAATTACCTGGTCAAGTGGAGTGTGATAAGAATAAGGTCCTACCTGATCGTACATGTTTTTCAATTCAAATGCAGCGTTAACCGTGCTACCTGCATCAACTTCAGAAACAATTTTTTCACCCGTTGCTCGGCTTGCAAATACAGCAGGAATAGTAACCGCAGTCAATGAGTCTCCTCCTAACATTCCGACAACAGTTTCAGCATCGTTAGCAGGATCATCATAATGGTTAAGGATAATACAACCTACAGCACCTGCAGCTTGTGCATTGTAAACTTTCAAAGAGAAATTACAAACACCACGACGGATGATTGCCATTTTTCCGGTAAGGTCAGTAACAATTGGCTCACAACCCAAGCTGTCACCAGCTGCTGTGAAACCCCATGCTACATCACCTTGTACAGTGTAATTCAACTGCGGTCCCCATTCTCCATCTGTAGAAACCTGAGTTCCATATGGATAAGAGCCGGCGATGTTTGAAGGAGCCTTTACTACAAAGTCAATTGGGTAAGGCGACAAATCATTAATCTGGGCCATCAAGCTTGTGCTAGCTAGAGCGAAGATCAACAATGTCAAAAGTTTTGTAGAGAATTTTGTCATAACTGGTCTTTTATGATTTTTGAATAATTTTAGATTGCATTGCGAAATTAAAATTTTCGACTGTTATTCCAGCTTCCGAAGGATATTTTTAAACGGAATTTGTCAGATTCCAAATAAAATTATCGGCTCATCTTGTAAAGTGAGTGTTGAATCAATTACCAGGGCTGTTTTCTCATTATTTTTTTTAAAAAAATCTTCTTTTCGTGCAACCCTTTTCCTCCTTCAGCTGTCATTCATACAGTTTTATCGATTTCAGCGCGATTTTAATCGAATTTTAACGAGTCAAGGCAATAATTTTCTTATCAAAACAATATTTAGTCAGAGATATCTTTATCTTTGTACACAAGCCAAAAAGCCCAACTTTATGCATCGCTCAAGAATTAGAAAATCGTTACTCATAGCACTCACTTTTGCAAGTGTACTTAGTTATGCTTATTTGAATTGCTGTGCTTCTGTTAAAAACACCATTTTACCTGGTATCGAAACAGAAAAAATTTCGATTGAAGAAGATAATTCCCTTCACTTGCCGGATTTGAAAATGGTAGAGCATGCAATTAAAATCGTAAGAGAATTTATCCCTGCATCCTAAGCATTTTTCCTATCATACGTAAAAAGCCATCTCTTTACAAAGGGATGGCTTTTTATTTTTCAGACGGTTCTGTATCCCGGGTATTGCTTCTATATTTGCACCATGAAATATTTCTTCCTGTTGATTTGTTCGCTCCCATTGTTTCCCCTGTTCGGGCAAGCACCCATCGAGTTGGAGTTGGACAGTGTTTTGGTGCGGGACCTTCGTCAGGAAAACTTTCATACCGATGAACCAACACTGTATACTGATAGTCTTTTTATAAGTCCGGTTGCCAATCTGGCAAGAGTATTGGAACAAAAAAGCGACTTTTTTGTCAAAAATTATGGTCCATCAGGACTTTCGACGGTAAGTGCACGAGGAGCAGATGCAAGCCATACTTTACTGGTTTGGAACGGTATCAACCTGCAGAACCCCATGAATGGGGTAACCGATTTTTCTTTAATTGCACCAAATCAATTTTCCTCAATCCAGTTGATGTCAAAAGGAGCATCTTCCTTGTTTGGCACATCCGCCATAGGAGGAGTGATCAACCTACAAAATGGATGCTTTGGGAAATCGGGTTGGCTCGGTAATTTGAATATGAGTACCGGCTCATTTGGATTGGTTGGGAGTAATGGAAAAGTACAATGGAAAAACGAAAAGGCAGGTAGTAACCTCTCCTATTCTTATGTAAAGGCAACAAATGATTTTCCGGTTAGCGGCACAGAAAGTAGGAGAACTAATGCTGGAATGCATATTTTCAACCTGCACCAGAATAATTTCTTTGAACTCTCCCCTACTGAAAAAATATCCAGCCACATTTGGTATCAAAAGGCAGAAAGAGAAATTCCTTCTGCAATATTTGCCACCCATTTTAATGATTTACAAAAGGATGAGGCACTGCGCATAGCACTCAATTACAAGAAGGTTCATTCAGCCGGTGTTAGTTCTATTCGAACTGCTTTTTTACGAGAGTATAATTATTTCGACAACTCCTTGATTTTTCCTTCAGATAATACTGTTCAAACCATAGTGATAGAAGGAGAACATCAACATGGATTGAGCACCAAAGACCTCCTTAACCTTGGAGTAAACTGGACCTTTAACCGAGCCATATCTTCCAATTATGAAAAGGATCCGGTAAGGAATCAATTGGCTTTCTTTTCTCAATATAAAAGAACCTGGAATAATCGTTGGAAGACACTGGGAAGTATGAGGGTAAGTCATATTACCGATTTATCGTTGACCAATTTTTCAGCAGAAGTGGCCCAACATTTTGCTCTTTCAGAGAAAGCGATTGTTTACTTGAGTGCATCCCGTAATTTTAAAGTTCCAACCTTCAATGACCTATACTGGCCGGGATCAGGTAATCCTGACTTATTGCCGGAGGAAGGTTACAATGTTGATCTTACTAATCATTTGGAATACGAAGTTGGAAAAATTAAGATAACCCAGGAGATTTCCATTTATTCAAATCATATCCAAAACTGGATTCAATGGATTCCGGCACCACCGTCCGGTTTATTCAGACCGGTAAACCATAAATATGTTTGGTCCAGAGGAGTGGCCTTTGACTGGAAAGCTGAAAAACAATGGCATAAATGGAGCCTTGCAGGAGGTTTGCAATATAATTTGACCAAAAGTACAGTGGAAACAACCAGTGATGGAGATCTTGAAAAAGTAGGTAAACAACTTATTTATGTGCCCCTTCATACCGGAAAAGTTAATTTGGAAGTGGAATTTTCAAATTGGACCCTGGTTTATTTTCACAACCTGACAGCTAAGCGGTTCAGTGACCCATTAAATAATACCGAAGTAGATGGTTTCCAGACCGGCGATGTCAACCTGACATGGGCCAGGCCAATAGGTGCTAAACAACAAACAATACAAATAGGTCTTGAAGTGAGAAATGTTTGGAATGCTACTTATGAAGTAGTTGCGTATTATCCTATGCCTTCAAGGGCGATTTATGTGCAAGCTGGATTTTTATTTTAGTCCCAATTTTTCAAGGCATTATACACTTCTCGTACTGGAAGCCCCATAATATTGGTATAAGTTCCTTTTATAGACTTTATTTTACAAAGGCCAATCCATTCCTGGATGGCATATGCCCCTGCCTTATCCAACACCTCGTAATTTTCAACATAATAGTCAATTTCCGCATCTGTCATTTCATCGAAAATGACTTCGGATACTCCACTAAAACTATGACGTTTATTTTTATCCAACAGACAAACACCAGTGTAAACGATGTGGGTTTTTCCCGCCAGGGCTCTTATCATTTTTTTGGCATCAGCCAGGTCTTCTGGTTTATTATAAATCTCCTCTCCCATCACGACGGTCGAATCCGCAGTTAATAAAATAGCATCATCATCGTCCAAAAAATCCAGACAAGCTTCTGCTTTTTTCACAGCCAGGTATTCTGCTACTTCTTTTTTAGGCATATCATCCGGGAACGACTCATCCACGTCCCTCGTTTTTATTTCAAAACGAAAACCGGCTGCCTCCATCAATTGCTTTCTTCTTGGAGATTTGGATGCAAGAATTATCTTTTTGTCTATTAAATACATATCTAAAGATTTACAATCACCAGCGATAAAGTCCCGGTTACCATAATGATTTTCACCAATTGGCTTATGAGATGAAATTGCTTTTTGGAATTAGCGTTCCATAATAAAATGATGCTAATAATACCTGGAATAAAAACAGTTAGCAACACCCAGCAAAACAATATCAATGCATTTTTCCACATGACTGGTAGCGCAAAGCCAATGACTATCAAAAGTGCGACCATCCAAACCATGGCAAATTTGCGGGAAAATGAAATCCCGGCTACAATGGGGAGCGTTCTACAACCAAATTGCATGTCTCCCTCCACGTCTTCCATATCCTTAATTACCTCCCGATACATCGTAAGGAAAAATGCAAAAAAAGCATATCCTGAAAATACCGAAACAACTCTTAATGCTTCCAACGTCATAGTTTCACCCGCAAAATTTTCCCATTCAGGAAACAAGACGATGATAGCAACACCTGCACAAAATGCTGAGACTATTAAGTTGCCCACCAGCGTGGTCTTTTTAAAGTAACGAGCATATGCCACTAACACCCCCAATGCAATTGGATACAATATCAACCATTGCATGCGGTCTATTTTTAGGGCAAGATAAAAGGCAAGAGATGCCCCCATAATTGCCATACCATAAAAAAGGAATCGGGCTGCTTGCAGGGAAATTTTTCCGCCAATAATCGTCTTTTCAGGTTTATTGACCCGGTCGATAGGATAATCATACACATCGTTGATGATGTATCCCGCCATCGTTAAAAAGACCGTGACGACTACAAGTATTCCAAAATCAAGGTCATCCAACATAGGAGATAGTCCAACAGTATCGTAAAATGGCAACAACACCTTATACTGTAACAGCCACTGTACCAAGGCTACTACCAACAAATTGGGCAATCGTATCAATCTAAGGTATGCTATCATAGACTATATCTGGCCATAGGAGCCACATCCTGACCTGTGAATTCTTTTTCTAGAAATTTGTAATAAGCAGTCACCCCAATCATTCCTGCATTGTCTGTACAATATTGAAAAGCAGGAATATAGGTATTCCAACCATTGGCTTCACCTAAAGTCTTCAAACCATTGCGCAAGGCCGAATTTGCTGATACACCGCCCGCAAT
>JAGQWW010000209.1 GCA_020436955.1 Saprospiraceae bacterium
ATTGTCTCCTGTTGGATTGTCATTGGTTACCAAATTGGCCCCAATGAAAATCGTAGGTTTCTTGATGGGTATCTGGTTCCTTTCTTCTTCCATTGCTCACCAGGGTGGTAAGCATATCGCCAAGATGATGGCAGTGGATGAAGGTGCCATAGTACAAGGTGAGAAATTCCAGGGATGTTTGGCTAATCAGGAAATTAAAACTGCATTGAAGGAAGACTTCTTCCAAAACTGGTTATCTGCTAACCCGGAAGGAGGAGAAGGCACTGACCCATGTGCAGGTTTGACTGGTGCGGAATTAGAACTTTGTAGAGGCAAGAATACCTTGGATGAAGGTTTGGCTAATCCTCAGTTTGCAACTTATCTAAACGGGAAAGTAGGTAGTGAAAAATACTACCCAGGTCAAATCCAGATAAAAGAAATCAAGGAAAAAGCAGAAGAAATTAAGAATGAAAAGCTTAGGGATAAGGAAATGGGCAAGAGTTACGTAAGCTTCTTGACTACTGATCCTCAATATTCTATAGCTGGTGGTGCTGCTCCAAAAGTAGTTGAAAAAGCTTCCGCTTCTCAAATTGTTGATGGAACTTCTTCTGCAGAAGTTATACAGTGTCTAAGAGAAGATACGTTGACCTTGGCCCTAAGTGTATTCCGCAAATTAGGTTACATCGCCATTGGCTGTGGTATTTTCTTATTCTTACTTGGACCAATGGTATCCCGCTGGATGCACGGTATCAAATAATCGAATATTATAATATAATCCAAAACGGGTTTGGCATTCATGCCAGACCCGTTTTTTTTGTACTTTTACCTGAAACGCAGCACAATGAGCACATCAATCTTCAAGACCTTTCTCAATTTTACCCGGAATATCAAAACCACCGGTGCTATTTTTGAAACTTCTGCCAGGGTCGAGAATGAAATCTGCTCCAAAATTGGTCCTCATTCCAAACTTGTTATTGAGTATGGAACCGGCTATGGCAACCTCACTGCAAAAATTCTGGAAAGACTTCCTAAAGACGGCAAACTCATCGCTTTTGAAGTCAATGAAGACTTTGTAGCAGCTGTAAAAGCAAAATTTAACGACCCCAGACTGACCGTTGTGAAACATTCCGCTGTAGAACTACCGGCCTACATAGACCAGCCCATCCAAAACATAGTCTCCTCTATTCCCTTTACCCTCATCCCAAAAGAAGAAGGGGACGCTATCATCCAACAAAGCCACGACCATATGGCAGATGGCGGCTATTTCAGCCAGGTCCTCTATTCAAAATTCCACCTCAAACGCTTCAAAAAACACTTCAGCAAATGTGAAGTAAAAGTGGTCCCGAATATTCCAATTGAGCATGTGTATCATTGTTTGAAATAGTCTTTGGCTATTAGCTTTTGGCTTTTGGCTTTTGGCAATCACCCCCCTTCCCCCCTCAAGGGGGGCGACATCTCGCAAACCGTTTACTCGTAAATATCTTCCATCCTTCATCCCAAATCAAGATTCAAAAATCAAAAATCCGTCCCCCATCCCCCATCTCCTTTCGGTCTTGGACCTTGCGTACATCGCAAACCATAATTCATAATTTCTTCCATCTTCTATCCTTCATCTTCCATCCAATTTTGCCATCCATCTTGCAAACCCATGTTAGTTCTTAGGCAAAAGAAAAGCCATGCTTCTTCTCTTCGTTAATTAGGCAAAAGCACCCGAAGGAAAACTAACAGCAACAGTTATGATGAACAGCCTAAAACACTATGGGGGTGTCACATTTGTGGCCGCATTATTCTTTTTCACTGCCTTCTTGATTGCCAAATCGGAAAACGCCCAAAACCTGGCCCTACTGCGTTGGGACGCAGCCGGATATTATGCTTACTTACCTGCATTTTTCATCCATCAGGATGCTACTTTCGGGTTTTATGAGCCGAAGTCAGGCAAGAAGGCAAATGAGTTTATCAGGAACAAATCGGGGTGGTACCTCAACAAGTATGGTTGTGGGGTCGCTATGCTTCAAAGTCCTTTCTTTCTGGCAGGACATATAGTCGCTAAAAGAACCCTGCCTGAAGCGGCAGGATTTGGATGGCCGTATTATTATGCTGTCATGATTGGAGCAGCTTTGTATGGGGCCCTGGGTCTGTTTTTTCTGGGATTAAGTCTCCAAACTTTTTTTTCAAAGACAGCTTCTATTTTGACAATAACCGCTTTGGGTTTTGGTACCAACCTTTTTTATTACAGCTCCTTCGAAGGCATGATGTCTCATGTCTATTCCTTCTTTTTGTTTGCCTTGCTATTGTGGCTTACCCTACAATGGAAAAAGAAGTTTGCTGTGCGATGGATGCTGGCTTTAGCATTGACTGGTGGTTTGATAATAGCTACCCGACTAAGCAATGGTTTAGTTTTACTCGTTCCGCTGTTGTGGGGCTTAAAAAGTTGGAAAGACTTTGCCAATCAATCCAAACAGGTCTTTCTTCATGCAAAGTGGTTACCGGTTGCCTTGGTATGCTTCATTTTGCCTTCGCTACCCCATTTACTTTACCTTCACCACATCACAGGCCAATGGATGATAGAAGCGTACAGCGGGGAACATTTCTTTTGGAACCAACCTTTGGCTCACAAAGTTTTGTTCAGCTTTAGAAAAGGATGGTTCGTATGGAGTCCGGTTTTATTATTAGGTGGTTTAGGGTTCTTTTTTATTAAAAAACACCAAGGCACCTTCGCCATCTCAGTCTTCCTGATTTTAAATCTTTACCTGGTCTCCTCCTGGTGGTGCTGGTGGTACGGCGGTGGATTTGGTATGCGAGCCTTGATCGAAAGCTCTGTCTTTATGGCCATCCCAATGGCAGCATTTATTGACCAAATACGGAAGTCAAAAGTTCTGTCTTACGCATTCGCAGCCATCTTTCCCTGGCTCATAGCGCTCAACCTATTCCAGACACACCAATACCAAAAAGGCATCATCCACTACGACGCCATGACCGAAAAAGCCTACTGGGAAATATTTGGTTACCCGCATCCGGTACCCCAAACCATCATGGACAAAAGAAACCAATACCTGGAATATACAGATGCTGCGAAGGCCATGGAGGATGCCAATTACAGAGCAGCGTTGGAGTAGGATTAAATTGGGCTTATAGGATTTGGGATATGGTAGCCGGTAGCCGGTAGCCGGAAATTATTTCATATTTACATACCCATAAAGCATATAACATATAACATATAGCAAATCCGGCAAACCGTAATCCGGCTACCGGCTACCGTATAATCTCAAACAACTCCTCCAGCTTGGGACTCAAAATGATTTCTACTCTACGGTTTTTGGCTTTATTGGCGTCGGAGTCATTTTCTACTACCGGTTGGAAATAGGAACGGCCGGCTGCTGTCATTCTGGTCTGGTCTACACCGTATTCGGCCAGGACTTTTACTACTGAGGTGGCTCTGGAGGTACTTAGGTCCCAGTTGAAGGACGCGGTTCCTACATTGTCAGTGTGTCCCTCTACCATAACTTCGATCTCGGGATTGGATTTGAGGACGCCGGCTAACTGTTGCAGGGCTTTTTTACCATTTGCATTTACATCATCGCTACCTGATTTGAAAAGTAGGTTTTGGCTAAGGGAGACATATAGTTTTCCATTTCTGGGAGTCACCGTAAGGTCTGTAGCAGAAAAACCTACCAGGGCCTGATTAATTTTATCGCGTAGCATTTGCATGCGACTGTCTTTTTCATTCATGGCAGCCTGCAATTCTTCAATGCGTTGTTGCCAGGAGGCAAGTTTTTCTTCTTGTAGGGCCAATTCAGATTGCAGGGAGTCCAGTCGTTCTTTTCGGGTATCCAATTCATCACTTTGTTTGGCCAGTTTTTCGGTCAATTGACGGATTTCGCTGGAGGATGCATTTACCAGGGCACGATTTTGATTCAACAAATCTTCATATCGGTGAAGCATGTCCTGGTTACTTCGGTCGAGAGTCTGGATGCGTAAAGTCAAATCGGCCACCTCTTGTTCCGTTTGACGCAGTCTGGCTTGTACTACTGCTTTCTCTTCTTCACATTCATTTTTCTGCTGCTCTACAATTTTTAAATCATTATAAGCTTGCTCGTAGTAATCTTTTTGGTTCTGCAATTCGTTATACTTCTTTGTGCTGACACAACTAAATAGACCAAAGCTGAGGGAAAAGAGGAGGATTTTGGTATAAATTTTCATGGAATGCTATAGCTTTATAATCAGTTAATGAACCATTTATAGAAGCAAGATAAAACCATAAAGGTTCATTTTATAAAAAAAGTTAATACAATGGCCGGTAAAAGTGCGGATGGGCTCAGAAATATTGAAGCAATAGAAGTAACAGGGCAGGACAAAATTTCCAAACAGGAAATTATTGTTGCAGAAGAGCCATTGGAAATCAGGCTGCGTTTTTATTCTAAAGAAAGTCCTATCAGCTCAAAAATTGCGGTGACGATGCGAACACCGGGATATGATGCTGAGTTGGCAACAGGATTTCTTTTTACAGAAGGCATTATAACCGAACCTAACGCTATAGAAACAGTGGAGCATGTGCCCGCGCGGAATGTCCTTTCGGAAGGAAATTTAATTGAAGTCGGCATCAAAAAAGGTATCCCTGTTGACCTAAAAAAACTACAAAGGAATTTTTATACTTCTTCCAGTTGTGGTGTTTGTGGTAAAGCCTCTATTGAAGCAGTAAAAACCAGTTCTGCCTATCCTATTTTGCACAATACGATTACTGTCAAAGGTGATATTTTTTACCATTTACCTGACCAGCTAAGAAATCACCAGGAGTTATTCGATTGTACCGGAGGTTTGCATGCAGCAGGCCTTTTTGATTTAAACGGCAATCTTATCGTGTTGCGGGAAGATATTGGCAGACATAATGCTGTTGACAAAGCCATTGGATATGCTTTGAAAAATCTACCACTCCCATTATCAGAAACCATATTACTGGTAAGCGGACGAGCAGGATTTGAGATTGTTCAAAAAGCCTCCATGGCAGGCATTCCTATCCTGGCTGCAGTTGGCGCTCCTTCCTCTCTTTCTTATAAATTGGCAATGGATGCCGGTATGACCCTTATCGGATTTCTAAAAGGAGACCGATTTAATGTTTATACTTTTCCCGGACGGATCGGCTAAACTACTTGGTCAGCAAGATTAATTGTCCCAGGTGATAGATATCGTGTTGCAAACAACCTGAAACCAGTTTTGCGAAGTTATAATCTCGGGTCGGCACCTTGTTTTCCCAATCTTCATTTGGGTAGTTAATTATGGCATCTACTAGTTCATGTTGGCTGGTTTCCAGATCTTCTTTTAGGCGTTCCCAATCTGCTTTTCCAACACTTGGAAAATTTTGTTCTTCTGATGCTTCCATGGTGTCATTTCCTTTCAGCATCTGAATGGTAAACTTCCGCCAGGTAA
>JAGQWW010000210.1 GCA_020436955.1 Saprospiraceae bacterium
GTAGATTTTAACCCGATCCGGATGGGGTCTTCTATTAACACCGATGCAAGTGAATATTTGCCATCTATTAGCGTAGATGGAAATACTTTCATTTTTACCCGATTTAAAAACGGTGATGAAAACTTTTATTACGCAGCCAAATCTGATACCGGTTGGCAACAGGCCCAACCATTATCCAGCTTAAATACTACCATGAATGAAGCCTCTCAAACGGTTTCAGCCGATGGAAGGCTTTTTATTTTTACAGCTTGCAACCGCAAAGAAGGGGAGGGAAGCTGCGATTTGTTTTTTACAGAACAATTGCTGTCCGGACAATGGACAAGACCTGCTAGTTTGGGTCCTCCTGTCAATACTACAGCCTGGGAGTCATTGGCTTCGGTAAGTGCAGACGGTCAAACCTTGTTTTTTTCTTCTGATCGTGCAGGCGGGCTGGGAAGTCGGGATATTTGGTTTACTGTCAAAAACGAAGACGGGACCTGGGGTGAACCTGTAAATGCCGGACCAAATATCAATACGGAAGACGGGGAACAAGCTCCCTTTTTACATCCGGATGGCCAAAGTCTTTATTTTATGTCCAGAGGCTGGCCTGGCTTTGGGGACTATGACCTCTATGTTTCCCGCATGGTAAATGGTGAATGGCAAAAGCCGGAAAACCTCGGCTATCCTATCAACACCCAGGGGAATGAAGGTTCACTGTTTATCGATTTTGAAGGCAAAAAAGGCTATTTTTCTACAGATGTAACGCCTGGAGTTGATCCTGCCATGTTGAAAGGGAATTCAATAGTAGGTTCTACCACCTCCAGTCGTCATACAGATATCTATGAGTTTGACTTGCCGGCAACCATCAAACCCAAACCTGTAACCTATACTAAGGTGATTGTGAAAGATGCTGAGTCAAATAAACCACTTCAGGCAGCTATACATTTTTACAATCTTTCAGAAGAGAAACCCTTGCTGAGCGCTCAAACAGATGAAAAGGCTTCCTTTTTGTATGTACTCCCACTTGGTCAAAATTATGCCTTGCATGCAGAAAAAGAAGGTTACCTCTTTCACAGCGAAAACTTCTCCCTCGAGTCGGTGCGACAATTAGATAAACCTTTTGAAATAAACATCTACCTACAACCTTTACCGGAAAATGGAACGACCGCTGCGGTTTCTAAGCCGGTTATCTTAAGAAACGTGTTCTTCGCAACTGGTTCTGCAGCCCTCTTGCCAGCATCAAAAGATGAACTCAATCGCTTATTTGATTTATTACAACAAAAACCTGCTCTTAAAATCCAAATCAACGGTCATACAGACAATGTAGGTACCGAAAAGGATAACCTGGACTTATCTACACGCAGAGCCAAGGCAGTCTATGACTATCTGGTGAAAGCGGGTATTACCAAAGAACGCCTTTCCTACAAGGGATTTGGGGAAACACAACCGATTGCAGACAACAAAACAGACGAAGGTCGTCAACAAAACCGCCGCACCGAATTCCAGGTAATCAAATAGCCATTTATAAAGGCTTGGTTTTTAATGCAGAAGTAATTATCTTTGCGCCCGCTTTCGCGAAAGGCGAGGCATTTTATTATTAACATTATTGTAAACTACTGATTGGCAATCCCAACGTCTCTGCTAATCGGTCCAAAACAATTTTTATGAGGCAATATGAAGTTACCTTCATTGTAGACCCTGTTTTGCCAAAAGATGAAATTGAGGCAAAAGCAAAGAAATATGTAGACTACCTTAAAGAACATGAGGCTAGTATCGTACATATCGATGAGATGGGTCTTAGACAACTAGCTTACCCAATCAACAGAAGAAATTCAGGAGTTTATTATTGCGTAGAGTTCCAGTCTGACGCTAATAACATTATCGACAACCTTGAATTGAACCTTCGTCGTGACGAGCAATTGTTGCGTTTCCTTACAGTAAGTCTTGACAAGTATGGCGTAAAATACAACGCTGACAAAAGAGCAGGCTTGATTGGTAAGAAGAAAAAAGATGACAAAAAAGGTGATGCACCTGCTGCAGCTGCTGCTCCAAAAGCAGAAGCACCAAAAGCAGAAGCACCAAAAG
Organism: Saprospiraceae bacterium; assembly: GCA_020436955.1. Lineage (GTDB taxonomy): Bacteria > Bacteroidota > Bacteroidia > Chitinophagales > Saprospiraceae > JAGQWW01. The sequence continues at coordinate 2,065 of JAGQWW010000210.1, forward strand.
CAGAGGCTCCTAAGGCAGAAGCGCCTAAAGCAAAAGCATCTGACGATTTGAAGAAAATCGAAGGTGTAGGTCCAAAAATCGCAGGATTGTTGAACGATGCAGGTATCAACACTTTTGCTGACCTTGCTAAAGCTGATGCCGACAAGGTGAAAGCTATCCTTGATGCTGCAGGAAGCAGCTTCGCAATGCATGACCCATCTACCTGGGGACAGCAAGCACAATTGGCTGCCGATGGTAAGTGGGACGAGTTGAAGACTTTGCAAGATGAATTGCAAGGTGGAAAACCAGCTGACGCATCTTCAGAAGAAGAATAATCAGCCGCATCAATTATTTTGTCATAATTAAAAATTAAAAATCATGGCTTCTAGAGACGATATAAAGTTCTTAAGTAATCCTAAGATTGGTCAGAAACGCAAAAAATATTGCCGTTTCAAAAAATATGGTATCAAATACATCGACTACAAAGACGCAGACTTCTTGTTGCAGTTTGTAAACGAGCAAGGAAAAATTCTTCCTCGCCGTATTACAGGTAACTCTTTGAAGTACCAGCGCCGTGTAGCTACTGCCATCAAAAGAGCACGTCACCTGGCTTTGATGCCATACGTTGCTGACTTGTTGAAATAAGCAGTACCGAAACCATTTTTTTAACGTCAATTCAAATTCAATATCATGGATATTATCTTGCTTCAGGATATAGAAAAGGTGGGTGAAAAACACACCATCGTAACCGTAAAGCCGGGTTATGCCCGCAACTTTTTGATTCCTCAGGGTATGGCCATCGTTGCTAACGAAACTAACAGAGGTCGCCTTGATGAATTGCGTCGCCGTGCAGAAGCAGGTGAAGCGAAGAAAATTGCAGCCGCGCAGGAGATTGCTGCTCAATTGGAAGGTAAAACCCTTAAAATTGGTGCAAAAGCCGGTACTTCCGGTAAAATCTTCGGTAGCGTAACCAATATTCAAATTGCAGCTGCCCTTCAGGAACAATTGAATATCGATGTAGATCGTAAATCAGTTGTAGTACCTGATGAAGTAAAAGAGCTTGGTAGCTACACTGCAGCCATCAACCTACACAAAGAAGTTGAAGTAAAAGTTAACTTCGAAGTAGTAGAAGATAAATAAATTACCCACGTTAATTTTTGTAAAAGCCGGTCGCTCCCAGAGTGACCGGCTTTTTTCTTGTCACTTGTCACTTGTCACTAGCATCTAGCTACTAGCAACCAGACACCAGATTAAAAATCACACTTCCACCCATTCACCTTCAGCCACTTTTCCTTTTCTTTATAATCCGGCATCATATCTTCTACCACCTTCCAAAATCTGTCAGAATGGTTGGCTTCTATCAGGTGAGCTAATTCGTGTTTGATAACATATTCTATCACGTCGTCAGGAGCAAATAACAAACGTGTCGACAGGTTGATGTTGCCTTTGGTACTACAGCTGCCCCAGTTGCTATGGTTGTACTTAAGACTTACTTTTTTGATGGGTTTTTGTACGTGTTTTCGATTGAGTTCCATCACCTGCTCGGTAATGGCCGGCAGGAAATCGTTGGCAATTGTACGACTCAACAAATGACGAATGGCTTTTTCTGCATGGTCCGGGGAATCTTTGGTGGTGAGTCGAAGTAAAATTGTATCGCCTTCCTGAGCAGCATGGTGACTGGCTAGATTAGTTTCTTCTATACGGATAGTATAGGTGCGACTGCCCACTTTTAATTGATCCCCGTCCTTATAAGTTCTTTTTTGAAATTGGCCGGCAATGTGCTGGTTTTTATGCAGTTGCTGCTGGGCCCAATTTCGAAAATTCATCATTTGAGCTTCCTTTTGTGCACCGGTCAAAAAGCTTGGGATACGAATGATGAGTCCTCCTTGTCGCAATGAAGCCCGTGCACTTCTTCTCCATTCCTGGTAAATTTTTACCGGCAATTCTACTTCTCCAATCTTCCACGTTGTTTTAAATGGTTTGTCGGCCATTATGAGACGGACTTTTATTTTGGTTAAAAGTATTTTCTTTATTTTAGCCTGCTGTAAATTGCAGCGCCTCAAAAATACCTTTCTTAAAGTCTTCCCGATAATCTTTCTTTCATTTTAAAATTTTCAAAATGGAAATCAAACGCCTATTTGATTACATGTATGCACAGTTGGAAAATGCTCCCCTGGATGTTTCGTTTGCTTATAAGCCAAATGACACCTGGGTTTCCTTTTCCACAAAAGACATGATTGACAAGGCCAGAGCCTTAAGTAAGGGCTTGATAGCTTTGGGAATACAACCGGGAGACAAGATTGGATTGGTTACGTATAAAAACCGTCCTGAATGGGTCATTACCGATATTGCCATTTCTCAAATCGGTGCCATCAATGTGCCGGTATATCCTACCATTAGTAGTGGCGAATATGAGTACATTTTTAATGATGCCGAAGTAAAGGCAGTATTTGTAGGCAAGGATGACTTGCTTAGCAAAGTAGATACGGCCAAAAAGAATGTTGCCAGCCTTCAAAATATCTACTGTTTTGATAAAGAAACAGGTGGTGTTCATTGGGAGACGCTATTTAATACAGATGGAGCACTGGATGCAGAATTGGCGTCCAGAATGGCAAATGTAAAAGGTGATGAACTAGCTACCCTTATTTACACCAGTGGGACAACCGGATTTCCAAAAGGGGTAATGCTTTCTCATCACAACATCATCAGCAATATCGATGCAGTACAACAATTATTGCCGGTAACAAAAGGTGATAAAGTGTTGAGCTTTTTGCCACTTTGCCATATTTTCGAAAGGGTGGCGACCTATGCATATACCGCACTTGCTGTCAGTGTTTACCAAACAGGCACGGATAATCTTGGCGGTGAAGAAGGAGACCTACAAGCAGTGAAGCCTCACTTTTTTACTACGGTACCACGACTTTTGGAGAAGGTTTACGAAAAGATTTATAATAAAGGTTTGGACCTGAAAGGGGTAAGAAAGGGTCTTTTCTTTTGGGCGCTTCGATTGACAGATCAATTCGATTTTGATTGGCAGCCTAAAGGACTAAGTGCCTTAAAATGGAAAATTGCCGATACATTAATCTTCAGCAAATGGCGGGCAGCTTTGGGAGGCAACGTAAATGGAATTGTCACCGGTGCGGCTGCGTGTCCGCTCAAAATGGTTAAAGTATTTTCTGCAGCAGGTATTCCCATCAGGGAAGGTTATGGGCTTACAGAGTCCAGCCCTGGTATTGCAGTTTCATATTTCAAACCTGGCGCAGTGATGATGGGTACCATTGGTCCGGCATTGTCAAATGTCGAAATCAAAATCGATGAAGATGCAGAAAACTATGGTCCTGGAGAAGGGGAA
>JAGQWW010000211.1 GCA_020436955.1 Saprospiraceae bacterium
CCGGCAAAAACGGAATCCATTTCAATCAGGACATCATTGGTTTTATAACCGGTTTGATTGATGGCTGATACATCTTCTATTTGATCGTTACTCAGGTTGGCTACCCTATCGATAAAACCTTGCCAGCGATCTGTTTGGATTCCTTGTTGAACCATTTGCCCGCCAAAGTCTACAATATAATCTCTGGCTGCATCGGTTGTTAGAGGGAAATTGTGAGGCCCGTCTACACAAATAAATCCTTTGATTCGGTCCTGGTTATTTTCTTCTAGGAGGTACAAGAGTCCTAGTGTTCCACCCCAACTATGACCCATTAAAAAGATGGACTTATCTGCTCCATAATTCAAAACTAAAAGGTCTACTAACTTTTCCAGGTCCTCTCTATAAAGATCAAAGTTCAACGTAGCTGGGTCGCAAGTTCCTTGAGATAAACCGGCGCATCGTTGGTCCCAATACACGAGCTGATAATTGTTTTCCAGATTATCAAAAAATCCGGGATCCCCATAACTTCGGATGGCACTGTCACCCGGTCCACCATGCAATACAACAATCATCACATTGGAAGCATTATTCCCTTTTACAACGACCGGTAGTACAGCATCACCATTTTTTAGGTAAAATCGTTCGATAAGATTTTCTTCTTTTTTGCAAGCCAGAAAAGGCAGCAAAAAAAACAACAGTATCCAGTAATTAGTCTTCATATGCTTTGGGTTTGGAGCTAAGATAATAATTGACACCACCGCTTAAAAACAGGCCAGGCACTACATGGTGATTTACAAAAAGTCGGCCGTAGGCACCCACTCCAATGTTCCATCCAAATGGTTTTTTGTGTGTAAACCGCCAGTCTTTCCCAAATCTAAACATGACATAAGGCATAACCAGATTTTGGCCGGTATCATTTGACTTTATTAGCATGTTATCAGCTGTAACTTCGTAGACTTCAGCATCAAATTGACTGCGCTGATAACCAATACCAAGCTTGACATCGATGATACGACCGGTAGGAATTTTAATGGTGCGAAAGGCAAGACCGGGCGTAAAATTATACCCGAAATGACTGCGAAATTTATGATAAAAACCGAGGTCAAAATTGACCATCAGATAGCGAATACTTTGCCCCTTTTGTTTACCCAACAATGGCATATCAAAACTCAAAAGTCCACCGGGATCAACAAAATCAACGGCCCAATAATGGGCACCAATTTGTAGATCGGGTGATTTTTTACTTTGCCCCTGCAGGCAAAAAACAACCAAAAAGAAGATTGGGAATAATGAAATTGATTTCAATTGGGGGAAATTAAAAATGAATTAGATGCAGAAAATTGAATTTTCTGCATCTAAGGTTTTTATTTTTTTCTTCCTTTCATAATGATTCTATCACCATCGATAGAACCCTCAAGTGTAAATTTATCATTTGATAGAGTAATATCAAACACGAGCGGAAACTCTCCATCTGGGATTAATTCAACTTCCTTGTTGTCCTGGTTTACAATATACGTTCCTCCCCAGGTACCTGAACCATTGCTGAAGTCCGTAAACCTGGAAATAAACTTACCTGTACCGCCGGAATGAATTTGAAAGTCAAGTTCCATCGTTTCAAAATCGCTACCGATTGTTTCGGAACCGTCTTCAGTATAGGAGTAGATATCCCATGCACCTACCAGATCATCAGCAATCAGGCGTGTTTCTTCTTTTGAACAAGCTCCCAATACGATTGAAAATAAAAGAAAAATTAGTGGCTTTATTGAAGTCTTCATCTTTAGGAAATTTAGTTAACAATGCTTTTTTGTTTTCAATATTAATGCCATCAAAGCCAATCGAAAATGAAAGAAAGAGAAATACCTATTTTTAAGATAAACCTTTTAAAAATTCTCCTAAAATGCTGCGAAGCAAAATGAATAAAATTAAAATGCGTTTAATACCCAACTTTAATTCGCATTTGAATTGAATTATTAATAATTTTAGGCATCCCGCCGATTTAGACCAACACATCCTGGTCTCACCCAGTAATTTTTAATAACTAAAAAGCAGAACCATGTTTGATGTAATTCTGGGGTTAGCGATTATTGTATGGTGCTTTTGGGCGCTGCCGGGGTCCATTTTAGAATATAAGCTAAGAGATTTATCTAAAGACTAAAGCATTCCTACATTCTCTAAGAATCTCCCGATTTCTTGCCTATTATTTCCGATCAACCAAAGATGGGCTAATTAATCACATTTTCCCATTCCCGGTTAGGGCATTTGTATGTTTATATCCACGAATTTCTTGAAATTTCATCCTATCGGATGAAAAAACCACAGTATTCTCCTACCAACTTTGTCCTATCATTCATTTAAACCTAAAAACCATGATAAGGACAAGCTCTATTACACTATTCTTTGGATGGATTTTTTCTATCCTTACCTTCCTTCCACTTTCTACATCTGCAACGACCATTACCTGGGTAGGAGGTACCGGCACCTGGTTTGATAAGGGCCATTGGGATACGGGTACCATTCCGACCATCAATGATGAAGTTATTATAAATAGCGGCTCCGTTTTCATTGACAATGGTAATGCAACAGCACAAACCGTGACATTGGACGCAAGTGCTGATTTAACCGTATTTCAAGGCAGAATCCTTGAAGTTGAAACCGTACAATTCTCAAATGGATTAACCAACTATGGATATATCATCAATATGGGTACTATCCAAATCAGCAGTCCGAGTGGATCCAACAATACCGGCTTTTTAAACTATGGAACCTTTTATAATCGAGGTGGAGTGGTTGAAATCTCACAAGTTGGATTAGGATATAGAAATTATACCGCTGCTACCACTACCAATGATGGTATTATTGAAATCCATGATCTTTATGGCGTTGGTGGTGGATGTTTATCGAATATGAGCGAATTTACTAATGAAAAAGGTGCCACTATCGAATTGTATAATTTGGGATTAACCTCCTACATCATTTCAAACTTTACAACGCCGGCAAATTTTTACAATCACGGTGAAATTGACATCCATGACTGCTTGAGCATGACGGGTGAAGGAATTCAAATCACAGAAGGGGTTTTCAGGAATGAAATTGATGGCGTAATTAGGGTAATTGAGACAGGGAATACCGGATTTTTTGTTGGCACCAATGGTACCTTTAGAAACAGTGGGCAGTTACAAATCCACTATACCGGAAATCTGGGAATCCTTGCTAATGGCTTCATGGTTAATCATCAAAGTGGTTTCATTTTTAGCTCCAACACAGCTTCCCATGTCATTATGGTGGGTAATTATGGGGAAATAAGGAATTTTGGACAACTATACACAAGCGCAGCAGGCTTCCGTTCACTCCTCAACCAGGGTATTTTCAATAATTATCCAAAGGGGAAATTTCTCATTGAGAACTCTATTTTTTCAGACGGCTATTTCAATAATATGGGAAATATGACTACATATTTCACCGGCACAAATGTGATTATCAATCCGCTCAATAACAACGGTATTGTAGGAGATCATAATGATAGCTTCACTGCTTCTGACTTTAACAATAATGGTGTGATAGTAAAACCTATCTATGGTAATGTTGAAGTTGGCGTACCTGTTTCAAACGCATTAAGCCTGGGCAGCCTAAGCAATGTTACGGTGGTGAGCTGGACCATTGGACAAAGTAGTAATGTATCGGCAGGAACTTATAACAGTAGCACCAATACATTTACGCCCAATTCTAACGCTGCAGGCCTTACCGAAATTTATGTTGCATTGAGAAGAACCAATTCAGGACTCACTAAAAAGTACGTAGTACCGATACCTAACGGCATCCAAAATCCATCCCCAAGGCTAGGGTTAACCAGCAATGGATTAGAAGGAACCCTAGAAAGTCAAGCAATTATGGGAACAGGGGAGGAATTCAAGGTTTATCCTAATCCAACTAATAATCATTTTCAAATAATAAATGGCAAGGAATACATAAATCATCTTGAAATAGTTGACCAAATGGGACGCATAATCCTAACTGAAAAAGCAGTAAACCAGGAGACCCTCATCCAACTTCCAGCAGGAACCACTCCAGGTATTTATACGGTAAGAGTCCAAAATAAAGAAGGAAAAACTACTTCCAAACCAATAATAGTTCAGTAAGAAAATTATTCCTCTTATGATTTGAAGCAGCTCCAAAAGGGCTGCTTCATTTTTACTTATTGAGAATAGCCATTACCTCCGAAGTGACGTCAATCCCTCCGCCGTAATACATGATTTGATTCAAATCCAAAATGTAGGAGAATCCGTTTTCTCGACCATATAGAATGAGTGCATCGCCAATCTTTGCCTGGATTTCCCCCATCAAATCAGCCTCTAGTTGTGACAATTTAGCATCAAACTCTCTTCCTTTTTGCTCCAATCCGGTTTGCATACTGGTGAGCTTTGCTTCTGCTTCCTGTTGCTGCACCGGCGTCAACAAACCACCTTGCACTTGTGTCATTACTTCATTGTAATAAACCTTGATGGTTTCCTGTTCGCGCATCAATTCTTTTTGCAAGGATTTACTTACATTTTGCATGGAGTCCTGCGCTACTTTGTACTCAGGCATAGCTGAAACCACCTTGTCCATGTCGATATGCCCAATTTTTTGTTGGGCGGAAAGCAAAATCGGGAAAACAAGGAACAACAGCGTTATTAATCGATTCATTTATGCTAATTTTATAATGAATGGGAAATGTACTCAATAGATAGCACTTTGAAGCATGCTGCTAGTTTTTTCAGTCGAATGGGCCATGTTGCATACTTTTACAACCAAACACCTTCAAGTTTTTCCTTATGAAAACTACCCTTACCTTTTTATTGATTTCCATATTTGTTGGCGCTAATGCACAAGACAGACTTGCATCCCTTCCTGAACCAATCACCAACAATGCTGTAGAAGCCATTTGGGATCAGAATTATGAAATATGGATTTACACCTTTGGAGGGCTGGACAGCACCAAAGCTTATGATGGCATTCATAAAAGAGCCTATCGTTTGAATGTCTTCCAACCAAACGCTGAATGGGAGCAGCTTCATGACCTTCCTACCGGTCCGGGAAGAATTGCAGCAGCAGCTAGTGAAGTAAAAGGAAGAATATACATCATTGGTGGTTATGAAGTATTGTCGAACGGAGGGGAACGAAGTTTGGACCATGTTCACATATTTGACCATGCTTCGGGCCAATATTTGCCAGATGGAGCACCCATCCCAGTACCAATAGATGATCAAGTTCAGGCAGTTTGGAGAGACAGCCTTATTTATGTCATTACAGGCTGGAGCAATACGGGTAATGTACCTAATGTCCAAATTTATAACCCTTCAGAAGATTCATGGATGCAAGGCACGCCTGTGCCCAACAATAGTCAATATACAG
>JAGQWW010000212.1 GCA_020436955.1 Saprospiraceae bacterium
ACCAAAGTACCGGTATAATTTCCAATGCCCGGATGAACGACCAAACCTGCCGGCTTATGTACTACCAATAAATCATCGTCTTCGTATCTGATATCCAGCGGAATATCTTCCGGCACGGGAGGCATTGAATCTTCCAAAGGTTTGGGCAACACCATAGTGATGACGTCCTTAGGTCGCACTTTATAGTTGGGCTTTATGGTTTCTTCGTTGACTAGAATATTGCCCGAACGGATAGCATTTTGGATACGATTGCGAGAAGTTCTTTCAAGGCGATCCAGCAAAAATTTATCAATACGCAGCTGCGCTTGTTTTCCATCTACCTTTATTCTTAGATGCTCGTACAATTCCTCCTCCAGGTCCTCCTCAAAAATTTCCTTTTCTTTCATTTTATCAATGTTTCCCGAATGTCTAAGAATTTTTACCTTGCCTTATTAATATCACAAATCTCAGGCAATATTAACAACTATGGATGATATATTAAATTTTGATTCTCTTTGTGTTAAAGAAGTTAAGGATCCAAGGACCACTGCACCGCATGTTCTACCCATCTATGCAACTTCTTCTTTTGTATTTGATTCCATTGACCAGGGCATCAAAATATTCTCCGGACAGGAGGAAGGTCATGGCTACAGCCGATATGGAAATCCAACCGTTGATGCAGTTGCTGAAAAAATTGCCATGATGGAAACTTACGGCCTCAACATGGATGCTGAAGCCCTGATGTTCTCTTCCGGCATGTCTGCTATTTCTACCCTTATGTTGGCAAGCATGAGAGAAGGGCAAAAGATTCTAACCCAGGGCAATCTTTATGGTGGAACAACCGAGCTCTTTACCAAGGTACTACAACCGCTGGGCATTTATACAGTGATGACAGATTTGCAAAATCTGGAATTGGTCGAACAACTCATTGATGAGGAAGGTGATATCGGGATGATCTATTTTGAGACACCTGCCAATCCAACCCTGGCTTGTGTTGATATTGAAGGCATATGCCGTATTGCAGCCCATTATGGTATAAAAACAGCCATTGACAATACCTTTTGCACCCCTTATTTACAACAGCCCTTTGCTTTTGGGGTCGATTTCATTATCCATTCCACGACAAAATATTTAAATGGACACGGCAACAGTATAGCCGGAGCACTCGTTGGTAGAGATGTTGAATTCATGCAGGAAAAGGTGTGGAAAGTAATGAAACTGGCAGGTACCAATTGTAATGCATGGGACGCCTGGTTGGTCAATAACGGTATGAAAACCCTGGCACTCCGGATGGACAGACATTCATCCAATGCTATGGCGGTAGCCAATTTTTTAGAAGCGCACGACAAGGTAGGAAAGGTGAATTATGCAGGGCTTCCATCCCATCCAGATCATACAGTGGCGAAAAAACAAATGCGCCAATTTGGAGGTATGCTGAGTTTTGAATTGAAAGGAGGCTTGCAGGATGGCATCAACTTTATGAATCAGATAAAAATGTGCACCCTGGCTCCTACTCTTGGAGATGTCGATACGCTCATTTTGCACCCTGCATCCAGCAGCCACATCAACATACCTGAAAAGATGAGATTGAGAAACGGCATAACAGATGGTCTTATCAGGATGTCAATTGGCATTGAAAATGTACAAGATATTATACAAGATTTGAATCAGGCATTGGAAATTGTTTAAGCTAAACGATTGGAGAAATGAAGAAGAAAAACATAACCGGTTTTTCCATTGACATGGTTGCGTCCCGTGCGGGCAACGATCCGGATGTGTTGCGGTTAGAAAACCTGGATACAGATCTTCCTCCTCCTGAACCGGCCATTGTAGCCACCCAGCTTGCAGTAGGTAGAGATGAAGACAACAGTTATCTTCCCTTTACAGGGAAGGATAGCCTTAGGCAAACGATTGCAAAGCAAATAAATGAAGTAACCGGTGCTTCTTATGCTAAAGAAAACATCATCATCACCAATGGGGCTACAGAAGGTATGCTCAACGCAGTGTTGGCCCTGCTCTCACCCGGCGATGAAGTTATTTTGACCGACCCGACTTATGCCGGTATGATCCAACGCGTAAGGTTAGCGAATGGCGTTCCCAGAATGGTACCTTTTCTTTTAAAAAATGGCGAATGGCGCCTGGACCTTGAAACCCTCGAAGCAAAAATTTCCGCCCGAACCAAAGCCCTGTTTTTGATGAATCCCTCTATGCCAACAGGTGCTGTACTCAATTTCAAGGAGTGGGAAGCTATCGTAGCGCTTTGTAAAAAACACAATCTATGGCTCATTTATAATGCGGCCATGGAGCGTATATTATTTGAAAATCAGCAGGTTATACATCCTGTCACCTTCCCTGGCATGGAGCAGCGTACCATCACTATAGGATCAGTCAGTAAAGAATATCGGATGATTGGCTGGCGCATTGGTTGGATTGTAGCTCCTGACAGCCTGGTAGAAGACCTAACGCATGCTCATTTGTACAATGTAGTGACGCCTAGCGGATTCTCTCAGGTAGGTGCCGAAGCCGCATTGCATACCCCGTATGAAGACTTCTTTTTCTATTTGAAGATTTGGGAAATGCGTAGAAATACTGTGTTGAGTGAGTTGAAAAATTTCAAAGTCATCCCTGCTCTTGGTGGCTGGTCTATGCTGATGGACGTAACACCCCTTGGAATGGACGCTGAAGAAGCTTCCAAAAAGTTGTTGGAAAAAGGAAAAGTAGCAGTCACACCCATGACTCATTGGGGACACATGAATAGCAAACAATTCATCCGCCTGGTTTTTAGTAATGAATCGGTTGAAAGACTTAAAACCTTAGGTGACCGATTTAGAGCCACCTTTTCCAATAATGGGGTATTTGTGATTTAATTTGAGGAACCATCCAATAGTGTAGCTATCAGTTACACTATTGGATGCACCATTTACGTATTGCTTGGCATCTTCTGTATATATTTTTCAATCGGAATCACCTCAAATCCATGAAAACACACTACCCTCCCACGTTTCTTTTATTTCTTTTCTTTTTTACAAGCATTCAATTACACGGACAAAAGGTGGTCAATGCTCTATCTTATGAAGAAGGTACGATAACTTATGCTGATGGCATTTCCCTGCCTAAAACACCCTTCGGCTATACGCTCATCCTACCCGACTCTGCAGACCCAAAAGGATTGCTTGTCTTTTTCCATGCCCAATCTCCTGAAGCACCTTTGGACAGTATTGCCCAGTTTGCTATCGATAAAAACATGGGAGTGTTATATCTGGCTACCAACAACAGATTAGAATTCTTTTTTGAAAAGGAAAAAATGGCAGAAGTGGCAAGTTATCTAAAAACAGTGGTTGGAGATTATCCCGCTACCCGCCTGAATTTGCTATTTGCGGGCATGTCACTTGAAGGAACCAGAGCATTAAAACTGACGCATTTTTTAAAAGAGCATCCGAAATATAAAGTACATCCAAAAGCTATAGTAATATGTGATGCTCCCTTGGATATGATCCGGTTTTATAAAGAAGCCAAAAGAGCCGGGGAACTGAATTTTCAAGAAGCTGCTGCGAATGAAGGTCGTTGGGTCAGCGCATACCTGGAAAACAATCTGGGCACTCCGGATAAAAACAGGGCGGCTTATCGCTCCTACTCTCCCTATTGTTACGACCAACCAGAAAACGAGTACCTGAATTATCTGGATGATGTGTATATCCGCGCTTACACAGAACCGGATGTGGATTGGTGGATGGAAACCAGGCGAAAATCCTACTACGGCATGAACGCGCTTGACCTCGCAGCCTTGATCAATGAACTCAACATCAGGGGTAATGAAAATGCCCGATTGGTCAACACCCAAAACAAAGGCTATCGACCGGACGGAAGCAGGCATCCCCATTCCTGGTCGATTGTTGATGACAAGGAAGTGGTGGAATGGTTTACTGGGATGGTGGAGTGATTAATTGCCAAAACCTGGGGCATTAACAAGAGAATATGCTTGCATTGCACTAGGGGCTACATCTTTCAAAAGATTCTAAAATCCTTACTACCTTTGGCCGTTGAATTAAAAATTCTTTTAATATGCCTAGGAAGAAGCAGTTTGATGAAGATGAGGTGTTGGAAAAGGCCATGCAACTGTTTTGGTTAAAAGGATATCACGGCACTTCTATTCAAAACCTGGTAGATTACCTTGGAATCAACCGAGCCAGTTTGTACGATACATTTGGTGGCAAACACCAACTTTTCCTGGAAACATTGGACCGGTATAAGTTTTCAAATGCCGATGCATTGCTCGAGTCTTTCAAAGAGATGGACAATGTGTTGGATGGTTTGAAAAGTATGTTTATGATTCTATTGCAGGAGTCCCTGGACGATGAAGAACAAAAAGGTTGCCTGATGGTCAATACAACCACGGAATTGGCACCCCATGATGAGGTTTCCACGAAGGTAGTTCAAGAAAACCGTCAGAAGTTTATTCGATTTTTTAAAAGTTTGTTGGAAGAAGCACAGGAAAGAGGAGAATTGGATGCAGATAAAGATCCCGAAGACACTGCACAATACCTTTTCACTTTATACAACGGTATGAAGGTAATAGCCAAGTTGGAAAAAGATCCCCAGGTAATGGAACGTATGCTGGAAACCGGCCTTAGCGTGTTGGATTAATAAAGGTGCAATTTTGACTTGGGTAAATTGGCGATCTGACGGATGAGAATTTTTTTCACTTCCGGATTACTTGGGTACGGCTTCACATAACTTTTAAATTCTGACGGATGGTGAATTTCTTCATCCTTTTCAAGGTAACCGAAACCAAATAATTCCCCGTCTTCAATAACCACCACCGATTTTTCCTCCAGATTCCGTCCTTCATCACAAATGACCACATTGCCTTCGATATGAGTAGTGATGACCTCCATACCTAGCATTGCTCTTTCATTGTAGACGATAACCTCTTCTCTACCCACGCAGGCACCGGCACATTTTTTCAAATGAAAGTTAAAACAGGCACCACCGCCCGGTTCTATTCCCAATAGCTGAGGACACAATTCGAATTCTTCTTGTATGCGATACAAAGCCCCCCTGGCATGACTAACCTTGGGGTATTCATTGACCACATTAAGGGTTTTCCTTACTTTTTTATTGGGTTTCGCTATTTCGAAAACGATGTATCCATCATCATTAAAAGAATAGTGGATGACATAGGGGAAATTTTGCTGCCTTTGTGCTCGATTGATGGCCGGCTTAAATCTTTTTATCTCTGCCGATTCCAACAACAAAGCAATCAACTCCGTACCTGTTTCCACGTAGGTGATGTCTCGCACCATGTTGTGGATCTTAGCAGACTTGGAAGTTTGGCCCGCGAAATGCTCCATCACCCGTTTTTTGATGTTGATGCTTTTTCCTACATACACT
>JAGQWW010000213.1 GCA_020436955.1 Saprospiraceae bacterium
AATTGAATCCTACACATCTTTATACTGGCCCAGGTACCTATTTGGTAAGCCTTCAAATTTTCAATGCATGTGATACGCTTTTTCTAACTCAAACTTTAGTTATTGCAGGTTCACCTCGTGCAGGAATTTTGACTAATTTATTTGGCGGCTGTGAACCATTGACCGTTCAATTTGAAAGTGAGTTTACCGGATCGGGTTGGCAATATGAATGGTGGTTTCCGGGAGGTAACCCCGCTAGCGCGTCTATTGCCAATCCGGTAGTTGAATACGACTTTGCCGGAATGTATGATGTTACATTGGTTGTCTCTGATGGGATAGATAGTGATACCATTTTCATTGAAAATTTCATTTCAGTACTGGACAGGCCGGTTGCATCCTTCCAGGTTGAAACCAATGGTTTGGAAGTCGATTTCACTTTCACAGGTACTGCTAATAGTGTTGTCTGGTATTTTGGAGATGGTGCAACCAGTGTCGATCTCAATCCTATGCATACATATAGTTCCCCGGGTATGTATCAGGCCTGGGTGGTTGCCAGGAATCTCTGTGGAATCGATAGTACTTATCTTGATCTGGAAGTTGGGCTACCTCCCATTGCAAATGGAAACGTATTAAACAAAGAAGGTTGTACGCCTTTGACCGCAACCTGGACCGACCAATCTCAGGGCGCTAATATACGCAACTGGTTTTTTGAAGGAGGCAATCCGGCTACCTCCACAGATAGTGTGGTGAGGGTCCGTTACGATAACCCCGGCTTGTTTAATACATTGTTAGTGGTGGAGAATAATTTTGGATTGGACAGTTTGCTATTTTCAAATAGCATTGATGTAACGGCCACTCCGATTGTTGATTTTAGTTTTACTGCCATTGGACTACAAGTTAGTTTTGAAAATCTATCGCAAAATGCTGCTAATTACCGATGGGATTTTGGCGATGGCAGCTCTACAAGTGCTTTGGTAAATCCTCAGCACACTTTCCCGGCTCAAGGGCTTTACTTTGTAACATTGCAAGGCTTAAATGTGGATTGCAGCGCCAGTACCACAAGGGCAGTCAACGTGCAATTGATAAATACATCAAATCCTGGTGAAGCTTTTGGATGGAAAGTCTATCCTAATCCATTTATAGGTCATTTTACAATAGAGATACCCGATAAAGTTGCATCCTATGCACTGTTGGATTTGGCGGGAAAGACTTTGCAGGAAGGTTTCCTACAAGCGGGTTTAAATAACATAAAACCTTCCCATTTGGAAAGTGGAATAATGGTATTGCAGATTCGATCAGTCAGGGGAGTAGCCTATTTTAAAATAATTAAAGACTGAATTTGGCGCTAAAGCCATTTCTTCCTTTTAAATACATACAGCAAGGCTGCTGCCAGGGAGATGATACAAATCCAAAAAATGAAATACCCATATTTAAAGTTCAATTCCGGGATGTAATGGAAATTCATACCATACACGCCTGCAAAAAATCCTAATGGAATGAAAATGGTTGAAATGACCGTCAATACCTGCATGACAGAATTCATCCGGAAGCTAATCTCAGACAAGAACAAATCATACAATCCATTTAATAGATCTCTTTGGTTTTCAACCATGTCCAGTATTTGAATAACGTGATCGTAAACGTCATTCAGGTATATCTTCATAAACTCCGGAACCAGTCGGTGATCTGAACGAAGGAATTTAGCAGTGGTCTCTCGTAAAGGACTAATGTATTTTCTAAGGTAGAGCAGTTCTTGCTTTAGTTGGTAAATCTTGCTTTTTGTGGTATTGGAAGCATCATTTAAAATTTCCATTTCCAGGTCTTCCAATTCCAGATCAAGATGGTCGAGTACGATGAAGTAGTTATCAATGATGTTATCTAATAATGCATAGGCCAGATAATTGGGTCCTGAAGTTCTAATACGACCTTTGGCATTATTCAAACGTTCGCGAATACTTTCAAAAACGTCCTCTTCCTTCTCCTGGAAGGTAATAACTACATTATCTTTTAAGAAAATTGAAACCTGTTCGGATTGGACCTGAAAATTTTTATCTCTGGTTGCAGTTAAGGATTGCAAGACCAGAAAGATACCTTCTTCATATTCTTCATATTTAGGTCGATGGTTGGTGTTGAGTACATCTTCCAGAATCAACGGGTGGATGTCAAATTTTTTCCCAATTTGTTCTATTAGGCCTATATCGGATAGCCCACGTACGTCTAGCCAGGTAGTTCCCCCTTCAAAATCATTAGGGAGCTCTTTCCCTTTTAAACTTTCGTGGGTGTAATCATTTTCATTGTAAAAATCCCTGGTAACGTACGGATAATCTACTTTTTTTTCACCGGTGAACACCAGTGTGCCCGGAGGAGCTCCCGGTTTCTTCCCAAATCTTTTCTTTTTAGCCATGTGGTTTCATTGAGTAAGGCCAAGATAAGGAAATATTGGAATGGGGGAGAGTGGGAAAAGGGTGAATGGGGAAATAGGGGAGATGGTTAATTGGGTCTCTGGGGACTGGAGGCTGGTTGCTGGTGATTTTTGGGATGTATGGTGTACGATTTAGGTTTATAAATCGTACACCATACATTTTAAAATCATAGGGATTTAAAGCCTATAAATCATAAGCTCTTGGTTTTTCCTTTTTAATAACTGCTGCGACAATGGCAGCTACGATAGCAGACAAAACTAAGAAGGTCATTAATCCTGTCATGATATTGGAAAAAGAATTGGGGTCAGCCATTCTATCGGCTATTTCCTCCAACTGTTGTTCATTTAATCCTTGTTCTTCATACATTTCCAACATACTCTCCGTAATACGCTCCATGTATTCAGGATCAATAATGTTGTAAATGATGTTGAAAATTTGACTTACAATACTTGCAAGTAATCCGATCATGGTACCTGTTACGAAAGCCCGGCCAAATGAAATGTAGCCACCTAAGGTATGATCTCTGTGGTTTTTAGCACCTATAATGATCAAGATAATAACTATCGCATAGACTGCTAATCCCAATAAGATGGCAGTCATCATACTCGTTAAATGGAGATCAAAAATGATGGAAGTGAAAGAAAATATTACCAGAATAAGGCCTCCAATTAATCCATATCTTAAAATGTCAGATACCGGTGAGATTTCACTTTCATCCGGAATGTTTGGGTAGTTACTTTGTGCGTTTTCCATTTCGGGTGTTTTTTATTTTAAAGATTGGTTTTCCCCTTATTAATGATTCCCAGCACTTGTCCTTGTAATTCTTTTCCAACAACAGGACAGTTTCTGCTTTTTGAAAGTGAACCTTTTGCAGTTGGTACCCAAACCATATCCGGGTCAAATACCGTAATGTTTGCGACCGTGCCTTCTTCAATAACAGGTACGGCTAAATTGAATATTTTCCTGGAGGAGGTTACAAATTTTTCGACCAACGACGATAAATCTAACTCTTCTTTTAGCGCGGTCCATGCTATCGGGAAAGTATATTCAATTGTGGATGCGCCGAAACCTGCATATGGAAATTCCAAATCCTTTTGCTCAGTTTCCAGCGGCGTATGATTGGAACAAATACAATCGATGGTATTTTCCTGGAGACCTTTTATCAAAGACTTTTGATCTTTTTTGCCTCGCAGTGGGGGCATTACTTTTAAATTGGTTTCAAAATCTTCCAGATCTTCATCCTGGAACAAAAGATTCAAAACCGGAATGCTCGCAGTAATTTTTAATCCTTGTTTTTTGGCTTTTTTGACCAAATGCACACTTTCTTTAGAAGAGAGATGGGCAAAATGAAGTCTTGAATCTGCATATTCCAAAACAGAAAGGTCTCTTTGTACCTGAATGGTCTCCCCGATATCCGGAATACCTTTTAAACCCAGTAAAGTAGACGTTTCCCCTTCATGCATTTGTCCTTTTCCCGAAAGAGAATGGTCCAAAGGCTTGTTGAGGATAACTCCGTCAAAGGATTTTACATATTGTAAGGCTCTCATCAAAACACCACTGTGTTGGATGGAGGATTTCCCATCTGAAAAGGCAATCGCTCCAGCTTCCCGCATGTCGTACATTTCAGTGATTTCCATGCCTTCGCAAACATTGGTTACGGCGCCAATTGGGAAAAATTCAACTATGCTGTCCTTGGTTTTATTGATGATGTATTGGATACCGGCCTTGGTATCGGTAACAGGAAATGTATTGGGGTAGGGGGCAATCGTAGTGAATCCACCATGTGCAGCGGCATTACTTAAGGACTGCAAATCTTCTCTGTGTTCAAAGCCTGGATCGTTAGCCTGGGCTCCAAAGTCAAACCAACCCGGAGAGACACAAAGGTTTTTGCTTTTGATTACCCGGTATCCATTTTCATCCAGGTTGCGACCTATTTCTTCAACTTTGCCATTGCGAATCTTAATATCAACCCTTTTGCCATTAAGGGAAGTATTGGGTTGAAAGACCTTGGCATTTTTTAACAAAATCTTCATCCAGTTTTGATTTTTGGTAAAATTAAGCTGATTGGGGACTTTGGCAAAAGAAAGTTAAAAGAAGTTGTACACAGCTTAATAATTGTGAAATTCCACTAAAAATTGAGGCCCTTTTTAAAGGTATAAAGACTAATCAGGGATTTGACTACGTTTGTGCTCTCAAATAAATCAAATGAACAGATTCCCGATTATTCTTTTCTCGATTGTAGTCCTTTTGCCATTTACGGATGTCTTCTCCCAGTCCTGGAATACTGTAGGAGGTATCCGCCTCGGTACCGAATGGGGCCTGACAGCCAGACAACGTTTTCTGGACCATACTACTGCTGAAGGTATCATCCAAAAAGGCTTTCTCAGCGATGATGTATTGATTACCGGTTTGGTGGAGCAACATTTCCCTTTAGCCTCCAGACGGCTAAATCTTTACCTCGGGGGCGGGCTCCACAAAGGATGGTTTACGGATGCAAAAAAGCGCGAGGTTTACAATAATCCCTTTGGTATTTCAGCCATTGTTGGTGTGGAATATACCATCGGCAGGCTCAATCTTTCCTATGATTTCAAACCTGCTATCCACCTGGTAGGTGGTGAAAGAGCCGTAGATTTCCATACAGGCCTTTCAGTTCGATATGTTTTATGGAAAAGAAAATCCCAAATTTCCCAATGGTTCGAAGATAGGAGATGGGAATTTTGGAAGAAGAAAGATAAAAAGACCAAGGTTACAGTGCTGTATTCTAATGGGATTTAAATACTTTTTTGGATACCTTTTCATATTGGTTGCCCGCTGAGATTACATATAGACCATCAGGTTGATTGCCCAAAGGAAGGTCAATAGAAAAGTCACTGTTAGTGGGAACTACTTTTGTGTGATAAATTATTTGTCCAGTAATTGAAGA
>JAGQWW010000214.1 GCA_020436955.1 Saprospiraceae bacterium
CCTTATTCTAGTCCCTAAATTGGTGTTTTCTGAAATCATGAGGGATATTGATTTATTCGTCGGGGTAAGCAGTGTTGGAAATGATCCTGAATGGATGGACAAGAACGGGGAAAGGCAATCCTACAGAGATTATTGGCAGTCCTATTCGTTTGGTGACCTAAATGAGATTGCAAAAACACGGAAAGAAATTTTAATTGGACTACTTCCTCGACTTACCAAGATAAGGGACAAGGCAACCATAGAAGGGAAATTTATGATTATCAAAGGACAGTTACGTACTTACAAGATTCACATTGGAAGTGGGAATATTTTAATGGAACCCAATAATCAATATTTATGTATTGTGCCTGCAAGATCCTCGAATGATACACTTAAAACACAATTTATACCCTTTGAGGGTGATCGGGGGTTATCAATTGTCTTGAGCAAAGCATTTTTGCTGGCAGAAGACGATAAAATAACCGATGGTACTATAACCAGCCAAATTAATATTGGCCGATAAATGCTCATGATATTAGCCCTACCTTTTCATAAAAACCTATTTAAAAGGCAGGGCTAATTCAAACCTTTGAAATGAAATTTTCATTCCTTCCAATTTAACATTTTGAGGTACCATTGGTTATTTAATTGATTTATGATTATAAAAAAAATCCTTACTTAAATCTCCTGCTAGCTGCACACACTCCCTTATGAATCCACCGGTTAAAATATTCAGGTTTGGTGTAGAAGATGCTGCAAAGGTGGCTTCCTCCAGCAATGAGCCTCATATCCATGATTTTGAGGAAATCCTGATTGGGATGGAAGGTGCGATTGAACATTTTATTGATTTTGAAGCTACCACTTTAAATGCGCCCTATGTGTGCTTTGTAACCAAGGGTAAGGTTCACAGGGTAAAACCAATTATCAAGGATGGGAAATGTGATGTTTGGGTCATTCGTTTTAACAGCGAATTTCTTTCTGAAGTTATTTTCCACTTATATACATCCTTCCATAACGAAGCAAATCTGCCCTGGCCCATTGAGAAAAAAACCGGTCGAATCCCTGCATTGACGGAAATGATGTACCAGGAGCTCAATCAAAACAATCCCAACTTTTCCCTCATTGGCCATTTATTAAATGCGGTCATTTCAATGGTCATGGTAGAGAAAAAAAGCCAATCAGAGGAGGTAAATCTTTCCACCCAAAATGAAACCTTCATCAATTTTTTAGACATTCTGGAAGAAAATTACAAAAGACCCGTTGGTGTCAACTTTTATGCGGAAAAGCTATTCATGAGTAGCCGCAACCTTAACCTCATTTGTCAAAACGTGCTGCATCAAAGCGTGTCTGAAATTATTGAGACCAGGAAATTGATCGAAGCAAAAAATCTTCTTTCCACCACCAACCTGAGTATTGCTGAAATAGGTTTTGAACTCGGCTACAAGGAGAAAGCCTATTTTTCAAATGTCTTCAAAAAGAAAGCCGGACAAACTCCTACCGAATTCCGGAATGAAATGAAAAAACTGCTCGGCTAAAACAAGATACTCACCTTGTAATTTATTTTCCATCAAGTGACGAATGACGAAATACGAGTGACGAATATTTCCCCAACGCAAACCAAACACCGAAAACCGAACACCGAAAACCGAGGACCGAGCAACGAGCACCGAATTTCCGAAAATTACAACCCTTGTTCTGAATACTATTACCGCTTCCCTCTCTAAAGGACTGAACTTTGGGGTCAATATTATTACTTATAAAACATTACAGATCATGAAAAACAAAGTTATAATTATCACCGGAGCAGGTATGGGATTGGGATTGGCGACAGCTGAATTACTAGCGGAACAAGGTGCTAAACTATCATTGGTTGATTACAATGCCGAAGCACTTAGCCAGGCAAAAGAAACATTGGAAAATGCAAACCCGGGCGTTGAAATCCTTACGATAACAGCAGATGTATCTGATGAAAAAGCAGTGAAAGGGTATGTGGACCAAACATTGGAAAAGTTTGGGCGCATCGATGGATTTTACAACAATGCCGGTATTGAAGGAAGACAGGCACCAATGACCGACTATGATGTCAACATTTTTAAAAAGGTGATCGACATTAATCTAATGGGGGTTTATTACGGTATGCGTTACGTTATTCCAGCTATGCAAAAGCAGAACTATGGCCGTATTGTAAACGTGGCTTCAGTAGGTGGTATTCGTGGCGTTTTGAACCAAACACCTTATGTAGCAAGTAAACACGCCGTATCCGGGATGACCAAAAATGCTGCTTTGGAGTATGGTAGAGATGGTATCCTGACCAACGCTATTGCACCGGGAGCCATCCTTACACCGATGGTAGCAGAAGCATTCAAACAGGTGAATCCTTCAGATCCTAAAGCAGCCGAGACGGAATATGCGCAGCGTAATCCTACCAAACGATTGGGACAACCTAAGGAGGTAGCAACTGTGGTTGCATTTTTGTTGAGTGAAGAAAACGGATATGTCAATGGACAAACCATTGCAATTGACGGTGGGGAATCCAACATTTATGGAAATTCTTAAGCTTTAAAGACCTATCCGTGTTTTCCAGGCACGGATAGGTTTTCAAAAGAGCATTTTCAAAGTATCTTTCAACTCTAAAAGCTAATATCACCTAAAGCTAGTAGTCATCATGAACAGAAAAACATTTTTAAAATCACTGGCAATTTTGCCACTAACAGCGGCAGCGATGAAATTGAATGAATTAAATAAAATGACGGAGTCCTTTGGTGGCTCTGATAAGATGCCGGTTTTGTTCCTGGGACATGGAAGCCCTATGAATGCGATTGAGGAGAATGAATTTGTGGCAGGCTTTAGAAAAGTAGGTCGAGAAATTGAAAAACCAAGAGCGATTTTGGTCATCTCAGCACATTGGGAGACCAAAGGTACCTTTGTAACAGCCATGCAACATCCAAGGACCATCCACGATTTCGGCGGGTTTCCACAGGCACTTTTTGATGTGCAATATCCAGCACCAGGTAGCCCTGAGCTGGCCAATGAAACCAAAGCATTGATAAAAAAGACGGATGTTGGATTGGACGATAAATGGGGGCTCGATCACGGAGCCTGGAGCGTCATCAAACATATGTATCCGAATGCAGATGTACCAGTCATTCAGATGAGTATCGATTATAGCAAACCACCACAATATCATTATGAATTGGCAAAGGAGTTGGCTGCTTTGCGCAAAAAAGGTGTTTTGATCGTTGGTAGCGGTAATATGGTGCACAACCTTCGAAAGGTAGCCTGGAACAAGTTAAACGAAGTGGATTATGCGTACGAATGGGCGACTGAAGCAAGCGAAAAGATGAAAAGCTACATTATAGATGGCAACCACCAACCATTGATACAATACAATGCACAAGGGACCGCCTTTAATCTGGCCATTCCAACTCCGGAACATTATCTTCCAATGTTGTATGCGTTGGCACTAAAAGATGGAAAGGACGAGGTTCAAATCTTTAACGACAAAGCAGTGGCCGGCTCTTTGACGATGACTTCATTGAAAATTGCGTAGGAATTCTCTTTTGCTTTTAAAAAATCGATTACCTTTTGACCCGAAAAAAATCAATTGCTGTAGAGGCAGCATTGATTTATCCTTACAAAGGGAAAGAGCAAAAGTCTGAAGATTTTTTAAAAGTAAAAGAGATAAGTAACCCTACTATGACAGCAGAACAATTTAAGGATTTAAGTGATGACCAATTGTTGGAAGAGGCAAAAAAGATGAAACAGGCTCAAATCATCCATGCCGTGTTAATAGGACTAATGATTGGTGTTGCTTTGTACAGCATTTTTAAAAATGGATTTGGATTTTTTGTTTTTCTGATACTCTATTTTACTTTCAAGGTTTTACATAAACCGCAAAGGAATAAGGCATTGAAAGAAGTTTTGGACGAGCGTGGTATACAGTATTAAAACCGCAAGAATGCCGAACTCCTTTTCCAATTTTATCAGAAAAGAAAAATGAACCATCCCCAACGCATTTATATCCTGGGCGCAGGTCTGAGTGGTCTTACCCTCGCCTATTTATTAGCTAAAAAGGACCTACAAGCCACCATTCTGGAAGCCTCACCAAGGATAGGTGGAAGGATACAAACCATCCAGGGACCAAACGGGACTCCTTTAGAATTGGGTGCCACCTGGTTTTCAGATATGCATCCCAATCTGATTGCCTTGTTGAATGAATTAGGATTGAAAAAATTCCCACAATTTTCGAAAGGCAAATCGTTATTCCAAACCAAATCATTCGAACCACCACAAGAATTTCATGTACCTGAAGCTCAGCAACCTTCCTATCGGATTGAAGGGGGAACCCAAAGACTAACTGATACGCTGGCCAGTAAGGTAGGACATGAAAACATCCTAACCAATTGCAAGGTAACCGCCATCACTGATACAGGCGATGAACTTCAAATTTCATCAGCAAACGGTGCCTCATTTCAAGCCGATAAGGTGATTGTATGCATGCCGCCCCAATTAGCCGGTCATACAATCCAATACACTCCTACCCTACCCGATAACCTAACCAATTTGTTACCCAACGTACAGACCTGGATGGCTGGTAGTATTAAGTTCATATTGGAATACAAATATCCGTTTTGGCGTGAAAAAGGGTATTCAGGCATGTTGTATAGCCATGCAGGCATTGTAACAGAAATGTATGACCACACAGATTATTGGGAAACCCATTTCGCATTAGCCGGATTTCTTAATGGCGGGGCTGCTGCATACACAAAAGAAGTGCGAAAAGAATTTGTTATAGCCCAACTGGCAGAGATGCTTGACCCAGAAGTCTCTCAGCATATTTGGTATGAAGACAAAGTTTGGAATGATGACCATATCATCAGTGGCCACCAGCGAATCGTCAGACCCCATCAAAACAACGGTCATCCCTTATTGCAGAATGCCTATATGAATGGGAAATTGCATTTTTCAGCAACAGAATCATCAACTCAATTTCCCGGCTATATGGAAGGAGCGGTGATTTCGGCGATGGAGGTGGTAAGGAAGATTGGGGATTGGGGATCGGAGATTGGGGATCGGAGATGAAGGATGGAAGATGAAGGATGAAGGATATTTACGAATTACGGTTTAAGATGTACGAAAAGTTAGGGTTTGGTAATGTTAAGCATTTCAAATCTCATATATCATATTCCATATCTCATATTTCATATATGAAATATGATTAATCCAAAATCCCAATAATCCTTAAAATCAAATCCAATAATCCCAATTTGTTGTATCTTGTTATTCGAAAATAATAATTCACTCCAACTACTTTCTCCCTTTAAAGCCAATTTCTTTTG
>JAGQWW010000215.1 GCA_020436955.1 Saprospiraceae bacterium
TTATCCGGTGTTCAGCACTATGCTGACGCCCGATACGCATTTAAACAAACACTACTGAAAAACAAAATCGAATGGACATTCGGTATTTCCTGCACTTGTTGTGGAGAAAAAAATGGATTATTGTAGGTATCTCTATCCTGAGTGCAGTAACGGCCTTTATCCTGATGGGCCGCATGCCCGACCACTACAAGTCCAACGCCATACTTTCCACCGGCATCATTGAATTTAAAGGGGCCAAACTATCACAAGACAATCCATTTTTCCAACAATTCCAGGTCGACAATGCATTTGACAACTTAATTGAAGGCATACAAAGTCGCTCTGCCTTGCAAGCATTGACCAAAGCCCTGTTGGCTCATGACCTGGACACCAATAATAGTACACAACCTTTTAGACAATTAACCGAAATTTCCGATAATGGATCGGTAGAGGAATTTGCAAGTTTTGTCAACCTTCCCGACTTCCCTTCTACACTGTTAAAAGACTCCTTGAGCCGAGACGAAATGGTCACCTTCAACCAATTGGCCAAATCATTGGATTACGATTATGAATCTTTAAGAAAGAACCTGACTGTCAGCCGAATTGGGAAAACGGATTATTTGAAAATTGAATTCACTTCCGAAAACCCTGAGCTTTCGCATTATGCAGTAAATGCATATTGTGAAAGAATCGTAGAACTGGACAGGAACAACCAAAATACTGAAGAGAATACAACGGTAAACTTTTATCAAAGTCTGGTGAAGGAGAAAAAGCTGGAACTGGATACTATAACCAAGAAGCTCAATTTCTACAATGCCAATCAAAATCTGGTTAATCTGGAGGAACAAGCCAAAAGTACCGTTAGCCAGTTACGCGAATTGGAATTGTTGCGCGAACAATACAATAAAGAAATTCCGGCCCTTGAAGCCAACATCAATAATCTGAATCATTACATCAAACAAACAGCCAGGATCAATGCTGACAACTATGCCAGCTCTATTTTCCTCAATGAAGATGTAAAAGAGATTTCGGACCAAATTATCCGATTAAAAGAGGCATATGTTGCCGGTGGCCAGACTGACGCCAATCTGGAATCGCAAATAACCCAGCTCAGAGAAAAGCGCCAAGGCCTCATCAATCGTGTTGCCAACAATCAAACCAAGGATGCTGATGAGGTAGTAAAACGCAATCGGGAACTCCTGGACAAAAGGTTGGAAAAAGAGCTGGAGTTAAATACTGCGCGAGAAGGGGTACAATCACTTGATAAGGAGATAAGCCGATTGAAAGCAAGGCAGAAAAGCCTGGTTTCCAATGATGCCTATGTAGGTAATCTGGAACAACAAATCGAAATTGTCAGAAAAGAATACTTTGACCTGGTCAATAAATTACAAGACGCAGAACAGGCTTCGAAGAAAAAGGACACCAGATTGTCTATCCTCGAACCTGCCCAGCTTCCCGATAAACCGGAACCTAATCACAAATCATTGATTGCTGCTTTTTCCGGAGCTTCCTCCGGATTGCTGGCGACGCTGTTTTTATTTGTAGTAGCATTTTTTGACCAATCAGTTAGCAGTCCTATGCGATTGCAGCAAAATACAGGATTGCCGGTTACGGGTTATGTCAATAAATTAAAATTCAAAGGCTTTGATTTCAATGCTTTGTTTTCCGGTCAAAAACAAGATGCAGACAGTCAATTCTTTTTGGAATCCATACGCAAATTGAGATATGACCTGGAATCTTCCGGCGGAAAAACCTTCCTATTCACCAGTTTACAAGCCCAGGAAGGAAAGTCATTTTTGACGTTGGCATTAGCTTATGCCATGAGTCTGAGTCAGAAAAGAGTGCTAATAATAGACACCAACTTTAGAAACAACAGCCTTAGCACTTATGGAACGCTTGATGAGGACCAGCATATCTTCGAACATGGAATGCCAAATGCAAATGGATCATCCAAAAATAGTTTGCCGGCCATTCCGGGCTACTTGCCAAAGACGGTTCAGGTAATGCCAAATTTTGGTGGCAATTTGAGTCCTAATGAGGCATTAGTCGGCAAGGATTTCATTCGCTTATTGTACGATTACCAACAGCAATATGATTATATCTTTTTAGAAGGACCTGCATTGAACCAGTTTGCTGACACCAGGGAATTGGCCATCTATGCAGATAAAGTATATGGCGTATTTGCTGCACAGTCCTCCATTGAAAACAAGGATATGGAAGGGCTAACCTGGCTCAAAACCCTGGAAAATAAATACCAGGGAAGTATTTTGAATAAAACCCGGACAGGCACCTTATAATTTGCCTTCCGCTCACTCACCTATCACATTTACACACAACCGGGCTTGCCGGTATTAATAGTTTTTGCTTGAGAAATTATTGGTTAAAATCAGGATTCCTGAGTTTGATGGAAAAACTCTCAGTCCAGCTCTTTGCCTTTGGAGCTGTATTCCTGCTTTTCCGTGCCCTTACCAAAGAAGCTTTTGGTACCTGGGCTATATTTCTCACCATCGCTGCCATTATCGAAGTAGCACGAATTGGGTTACTGCAAAATGCACTTGTCAAATTTCTTAGCACGGCTGATAAGGAGGCCTATGGTAAAATTTCAACCGCCTCCCTCGTACTAAACATACTTATTACCGTCCTTACCATTACTTTTCTGATTTTAATCGCCGGGCCCGCAGCTACTTTCTTTAAAATGCCGGACCTGGAGGTATTACTCCAGATTTATGCCTGGACCAATGTATCACTGATTCCTTTTTTCCAGATGAATTACATCCAGCAGGCAAACCTGGATTTCAGGGGTATTTTTTGGAGCAATTTTGTAAGACAGGGTATATTCTTTGGACTGGTACTGGGTTTATTCCTGGCAGGAGAAGGATTTAGCCTAACCGAGCTGGCTTATTTTCAAATCATTGCTGCATTGGGCGGTTCCCTTGTAGCATTTTTCTTTGCCAGACCGTTTTTACATTTTACGAAAAAAATTGATTTCGATTGGATAAACAGGTTATTCCAATTTGGCATCTATGTTTTTGGAACCAATGCAGCAACTCAACTTTTTAAAAGCACAGACAAGTTTCTTTTGGGAAGGATACCTGTTGCAGGACCGGTAAGCGTTGCTTTATATGAAGCCGCAATCAAAATTACCAACCTAACCGATGTACCTACCTTTTCGATGGCTTCGATTTTATTTCCCCAAAGTGCCAGGAAAGCACTGGAAGGCAAAGCTGCTATAAAAGATTTGTATGAAAAAGCGGTTGGAGCGATACTATCCATCATGGTACCGGTCATTTTTGTGGTGTTCATTTTTGCCAAACCTGCTATTCTGATAGTTGCCGGATCGCAATACCTCGAAGCCGTGCCGGTATTAAGAGTTACGATCCTGTTTGGACTTTTCATTCCATATGCTGTGCAATTTGGGACCGTTCTTGATTCGATTGGAATGCCGCGTATCAATTTCCTTTTTACTGCGGTAAGTCTGGTGTTATTGGCAGTGATAGATTATTTCATGATTTGGGGTTTTGGTACCATAGGAGCGGCCTATGGCACCCTGGCAACCTACGCTATCACCTTTGTAGCGATGCAATATTTTTTACATAAAAAATTGGGGGTAAATCCATTGCGCCCGATATTATATATCCCTTACTTCTATTTATCATTTTTTAAAAAAGTACATGCAGTTTCCACTAGGAAAGAAACCATTTTCTCAAAAGAGGAAACAGAGATGCCTGTACCAGTTGAAGAAACAAATTGAGCCATGACAGATGCACTATTATTGGAAGGTATGACCTATGCAGAGGGTAATTTTTTAAATGAAAATGCCCCGCACCTGAAAGTGGATAAAAAACTAATAAAAGAACGCTTTGACCTCACGGGCAAAAAAGTCCTGGATTTTGGCTGCGGCATGGGAGGCATGAGCCTTTGGTATGCTAACACCTGGGACTGTGATGTATATGGATTGGATATTGACCAACACCACATCGATATTGCCAATCGCCTGAAGGATAAGCACCAAACCTATAATGTTCAATTTGAAAGGAGGGATGTACTGGAAAATCCGCTGGACGAGCAATATGATTTCATCTTTATGAATGATGTTGCAGAGCATATTCCAATCCAGATCCTTCGCCAGATTTTTCAACAATTTGCTTTATCGCTCAAACCCGATGGTGTATTATTCGTGACGTATCCACCCTGGAAAAGTCCATATGCGTCTCATGTGAATCATGTAATTAAACTTCCATGGGTTCAGTTTTTACCGCAACCCATCGTACGCTCATGGATAAAGTCAAAGAATCATTCGCTGGTGGGTGATTTGGAAAGTGATTTAGTGTCAGCTTACGAAGGGTTGAATCACCTCACGCATAAAAAGCTGATGGCTGTGGCCAATGAGGCCAGACTTACCCTGAGTTATAGAAAAAGCCACGCTTTTTATAATAAATGGAGTTCCCTTAAAAATTTACAGCTGCGATTTTTCCCATTTGATTTCCTCATTACAAAGGAATTTGCTGCTTTTAAAATGTAAAATCCCGAATCCATGAAACCAAATAGCACAAACCTTGACATCGTTTTGATGACCCTGTTCCGTTCGGACCATGAATATTCCTCAGTTTCCCTTTCCTGGGCCAAGGAATTTGCAAAAAACAACCGGGTCATTTATGTCAATCATCCTTATTCTTTAAAAGACTTTTTCACCTTTATTTTTAATAAAAAAATGTGGAGCCGATTTTGGAATATGGCCACATTTCAAAATAGCTACGAGTATTTAGAAGAGATCCCTGACAACTTTGTAGTAATACAACCTCCATTTACCCTACCCATCAATTGGATGTCGCCAGGAAAATGGTACAACAGGTTTTACAGACTGAATAATGCCATTGTGCTTTCATCTATTAAAAGGGCCCTAAAAAAGTACAGGGTAAAAGACTATGTTTTTCTCAATTGTTATGACCCATATTTTGTAGGAGCACTGCCTAAAGATTTTGGTCAAAAATTGAGTATTTACCAATCCATTGACGATATCACGCAGGACCCGTATAGTCGAAAGCACGGTGCCAGAATGGAGGCAATTTCCATTAGGCGTTCTGATTTTGCGTTGGTAACCTCCAATCAATTGCGCAAAAACCTGAAACGCTACAATCCAAAAACATACACAGCATTTAATGCTGTTGACATCAGCATATTTAAAAAGACCCTGGAAGAACCATTTGAAAAACCATCGGAACTTCAAAACATCAAAACGCCCATTATTGGCTTTACCGGCAATCTTGATGCTTTACGGATTGATTACGACTTATTGAAAAAAAC
>JAGQWW010000216.1 GCA_020436955.1 Saprospiraceae bacterium
CCTCCATCAGCAGTTCTTAATTCTCCTTCAGACCGTAATACCTCCCCATTTTCCAGTTTGGCCCAGTCATTATTAAAATCAGCCATGGTGTAACCGGGAAAAACATCGACAATATTACTCTGCTCGAGCACTTCAGGGGAGAAACCGGAAAGCGTTTCAAAGGTGGAATTGTAATAGTGAAACCTGCCGTCTTTGGTCAGCCAGTAAATAGCATCTTTGGACTGTTCCAATGTGTGTTTTGACAAAAGAATAATGGAATCCTTTTCCTTCTTCCTTGAATAATCCCTTACAAAAGCTACGTGATATTCCTGACCTTTAAACTCCAGGTGTTTTGCTTCTATATAAACAGGAAAATACTCTCCGCTTTTGCGCTTAAATTCCATCTCCCGTTCAAACTCACCTTGCTCTTTTACATTTTGCCAATGTGCTTCCCATTTTTCAATAGGTACCTGATCATTTAGATCAAAGGTATGCATGTGAAGCAGCTCCTCTCTGCTATAGCCGGTAATTTGGCTGGCTGCTTTATTTACATAACTGATTCGACCACTTTTTTCGACCCAAAAAATTGCCTCAACGGCATTATCTACCGAAAATTTTGCAGATTCTAACTCCTGTTTCCACTCAAACTCTGTTGAAATATCACGGGCATATTTACACATCAATTCCCTCCCTTCATGTTGGATGAAGTTGACCACCATCTCTACAGGGAAACTGGAGCCATCTTTTCGATATAAAATCTCCTCAAAGCTGCTTTGCCTTGTCGTCTTAAATTTTTTCCACTGCTTGGACCATTCTTTTTTATCGATGCCCAAAATAGTGTACTCATTTAGATTGTGCGCTTCGGCTTCACTATAACCCAGATATCGAAGTGCCTCATTGTTCAAATATTCAAAAAGCCCATCTTCACGGATCCAGAAAATCATTTCACTGGAATTGTCCAGCGTAAACTGTGTTAGTTCCAGTGGTTGGATTTTCGCCTTTTCGTCCGAAGTATTTCTGACGGCTCCATAAATTTTCGTGGTACCACCTTCTCCAAAAATTGGTTTGGCAGTAAAATCGACAGATAGAGATGTTTTATTCTTATGGTGGATTACAAGCTCTGTCTTTACGTATTGATTTTCATAAATCGCAGTTTTAATAGCATCAAACAGCTCTTCATATTGGACATCGCCTAACAATTCTTTGGCGATTACTTTGGCATTTTGTGCAGTGATTTTGACTTCGTTGGGATTTACCCCCATCAAATCATACATATGGGAAGTGACAACCAATTCATTTTTTACCAAATCCCACTCCCAGCCGGCAATTTTTGAAAGTTCGCCTATATATTCGAGGATATCCTTGTATCGATCTGCTTCTAAAAGATTTTCAACAAGTGCACAACAGAGTTGTCTGCCTTTAATTTCGACAAGAATTCCCTTCATACGAATAGGGAAAATACGGCCTGCCTTATTCATGTGCCCCGATTCCATACTTACTGAACCTGTTTGAAGTAATTCTTTCCAGGTTTTTCGCCATCCCAGTAGGTTTAGGTATGGATTTATTTCAAAAATGGTCTTATCTTGTACTTGTTCCTGTTGGTACCCAATTTCCCTTGAAAATTCACTATTTACTGCTCTAATGTGACCGTTTTCGTCGAGGAACATCATGCCCACTTCCATCAAAGAGGAAGCTTCCATGTAAATGTTTAAAATACTTTTTACTTCAGGCATGCATTGTTTTTAAGCGAACAGCAAAATAGGATTAATAATTGAACTAGAGTGGTAATTTTTCTTAAATAACAGAAAAATTGAATTTTGTTTTTCAGGCCATGATGCAATTTTAGGGAAGGACCAACGTTTTAGTTTTCGTATTTGTCGCTACGCTATTTTTAAGTTCTTTCATTTCTGGTAACGCATTTCTACGATAGACAATTGATTTTACGTAACCCCAAAATAATTGACTATGTCTACAGTAGATTTTAAAGCCAGATTCCTGGAGGAGGAAAAGATCCTTTTTGGTTTGGCCATGAAGATCACCAGGAATGTTGAAGATGCAAAAGACCTGCTTCAGGAAACCGCGATCCGCGCTTTCAAGAACAGGCACAAATTTCAGGTAGGCACCAATTTTAAAGCCTGGATGGCCACTATTATGAAAAATGTTTTCATTAACGGCTATCGTAAAAAGAAAAGAAGGCCAAGTTTTGACCTGCCAGTTGAAGACTTGTTTGTTGTAAATGACCGAACTGTCATTAGAAATGCAGCGCCGTCTAATCTTATGATGGAGGAGTTACAATCCAACCTGGATAGCCTGCCTGCTGATTATCGCAAACCTTTTACCATGTATTTTGAAGGGTACCGCTACGAAGAAATTTCGGATGCAATGGACATCCCTCTGGGTACCGTTAAAAGCAGGATTTATTATGCCCGTCAAAGATTACGGGACCAGGTAAGAGGGGAATACCGGTCGTAAAAAAAATAAAAAAAGTCTGTCATGCCAGCAATGGCATTGACAGACTTTTATTTGTGGATGGTTATTTATTATTTCCTGGAGACCATTCCGATACCACCTAAAATAGCAACACCGGAAAGGACAAATAAAATAAGTGTCTGATTGGATGCTTCTTTGTCTTTTGCGGATAATTCGATATCACCAATTTTCAAAGTTGCTTTGTCGTCCTGCATCCCGTTATAAGCATAAAATCCTAATCCAATTCCTACTACAAGCAGTACAATTCCAATAATTTTTTTCATAATGTTTTTCATTTTGTTTCCGATGATGACGAGAGAATGTCTCCAAACGGATGGTGATTGAATACTATTCAGGACCTTGAAATTTAGGTCTTATTTTTCATCTTTTTTTAGTTTAAATACTGATCGTCTGTTTTGATATTCAGTGTAAATGGCAATAAACGCTCCGCCAAAAAGGAAAATTGCCGATGCGTAATAAACCCACATTATCAAAACCAGAACGTTTCCTGCCGAATCATATAAATCTACCATTGTACTATTTCCGAGGTAGAAACTGATACCATATTTTCCCAATTCAATTAATAAAGCAGTAATGAAAGCACCGAGTACAGTGTTTTTCCACTTCAAGTTTCTGTCAGGCAAAAATTTAAATATCATTATTAATAATGCCATGGAAACACCTAATGAAAATACAAAGGCGACTACTGCAGCGATATAGGCCGACACTTCGGGCATCCAACCCGTTGTATATTTCATAAATACACTGAGCGCAGTCTGCGCCAGGAGGGTGATTAGCAACAAAAATGCAAATCCTATAATAAGGGCAAAGGAAATTAATCGATCCTTTATAATTTTTTTTACACCCCAACCTTCTGTCTGAACTTCGACCTGAAACAACTGATTGAGGGCATTTTGAATACTGATAAAAACGGTAGTTGAAGAAAAAATCAAAATACCAACTCCAATGATGGCAAGTGCTCCGCCATCCGGTGCGAGGCTAAGGCTTTTAACAGTGTTGGACAACTCCAATGCAGATTCAGGGCCAACAAATTGGGCAATGTTTTCAAAGATAATTTTGTCCACTACCGCTTTATCGTAAAAAAAACGGACGACTTTAATAGTGATGAGTAATAAAGGAGGAAGAGAAAAAAGTGTGTAATAAGAAAGTGCCGCCGCATGTGTAAGTGCATTGGAAGAAAAGAATCTGCTGAAAGCCAGAGAGACCAGCTTAATCAGATTTTTTATTTTTTTATGCGGTGACAAAGTCAAAATGTGGAAGTGAAAAGCCTTATTAAAAATCTGAGTTGTGGGAATAATTGTATTCTGCGGTTACCCGCTCATAAATATCAAGTCCCTGCTTTACACCTTTTAGAATGGAAGGGATGGCAGACACCCAACTTTCGTTTGCTGAATTTTCAGGTTGGTCCGCACCGGGAGATACAAATTGTTGGTACACAACCGTAAATATTTTTGCTGCTACCGGAATAGCCAGGCCCTTGAGTGCTACTATTCCCAAACTATTGCGAACATCCACAGCAGATTTTTTCAAATCCTCTTTCAATAGCTGAATTCTTAATTGCAATTGAAATTTCTCCATTTGCAACTCCTCCAAACTATCGAAACGATAATCTTTATTTGAAAATAGATTCATAATTAATCAAAAAAGTCGTTAATAATTGAACGAATTACCGGAGTGGTGATCCATTTATCTCGGAATAAGAATAGTACAATGCCCAGCAGTAAATAAAACCCCATCAGGACAAGAAAAGCAAGTGGATAGGAACCAAACAACTTGCCCATATACATTCCTGCTGCCAAGCTTAGCATCATAAGGATAAACCCGCCAATTAGCATGAATATCCCTATGACGATAAGCGAAGAAATTACCTTTCCTGTTTTTTCAGCGGCATCCAGTTTAAAATACTCTAATTGCAGTTTGATATACTCCTGCATATAAGCATACATTTCACCGGATTTTTCCATCAAGTCTTCTCTGTCCATCAAGCTGGGTTATTAGGTTTAATTATTTTAGGAATGAATGCCATTCTCAAGAGCAGCTTTGGCACGTGCTGCATTTTCCTGCAGGGTAGCCTGTGCTTTTCTGGTTCCTTTTTTGAAACCTTCGGCAGCTTCGTCCGCGAAATGTTCGGCTTTATCACCTGCTGTCTCAATTGCTGAATTTGCCTTGGTAACCATACCGCTTAGGGAAGTTCTGGCATTTTCAATTATCTCATTTGCTTTCTGTGAAAATTGCTCAGACTGCTGGGCTAAATTTTTACGCGCCTGCTTTTCCATTTTAGCAATTTTCTTTTTGGTTTTTCTTCTTGCAACACGGCCTTCATCAGAATTTAAATAATATCCAACTAGACCACCTGCAATCAATCCAAATCCAATTCCTAATCCAACTTTTGTGCTCTGTTTCATTTTTTTAGTTTTTAAAAGGTTATAAAATTTTGGTTTTTGGTTTTATCTAAACCCTTCGGATAAGACCTAAAACTGCAAGAATTACTGCTCCCACAATTAGAATGTGAATAAGGTTTCCTACCAGGTCTCCAAAACCGATGAATCCGACTAACCAGCCGATAAGTAGGATGATGACAATTAACCAAAGTAAATCTCTCATGACGTAGTGGTTTAATGGGTTAAAGAATGAAATGTCGTATCGATATGAATCGACTTCTATTTTGAAAATTTTGATAAAAAAAGAAAAGTTAGTCGGTAAGCTTAGATATCTTTATCTAATGTCGTCTATATAACTTACTAGCATTCAATGCCTTTTGTTATATATTTACATTTACTTGAACATAGTATTTTTAAAGCATGT
>JAGQWW010000217.1 GCA_020436955.1 Saprospiraceae bacterium
AAGGTTGGAAAATGACCACCTAATTATTGCAACTATTTCGGGAAAAATGAGAATGAATTACATTCGAATTTTGCCTGGAGATAAAGTGTCAGTAGAAATGTCTCCTTATGATTTAACGAGGGGAAGAATAACATACCGTTATAAATAAGAAAGAAACGTAAAATTTAGATACGATGAAAGTTAAGCCTTCAATCAAAAAGCGTTCTTCCGATTGCAAAATTGTAAGAAGGAAAGGGAAGCTTTACGTTATTAACAAGAAGAACCCTAAGTTCAAGCAACGTCAGGGTTAATATTTGATATTCATTATTTTTAAAAGCATAGACAATGGCTCGTATAGCAGGTGTTGATTTGCCAAGAAATAAAAGAGGTGTTATAGGTCTTACCTATATCTACGGTATTGGCGATTCCCGGGCAAAAATGATTTTGGAACAGGCTGGTATTGACGAAAATGTCAAAGTACAGGACTGGACCGATGATAATATCAGAGAAATTGCTCGTTTGATTACCAATGGTTTTAAGGTAGAGGGTGAGTTGAGAGGGGAAGTACAGATGAGTATCAAGCGTCTTATGGATATTGCATGTCTTCGTGGACTACGCCACAGAAAAGGTTTGCCGGTAAACGGACAACGTACGCGTACCAACGCACGTACCCGTAAAGGTAAGCGTAAGACTGTAGCGAACAAGAAGAAGGCAACTAAGTAATTCCTTTTGACAAAACTGTTTGATTAAGTTTTAACCGTATTATACGATGGCAAAAGCAACTAAAAAAGTAAAAAAGAGAAAGGTTAAAGTAGATCCGGAAGGAACTGCTTATATCCAGGCCAGCTTCAACAACATTATTGTTTCTATTTGTAACAAAAATGGTGACGTAATTTCTTGGGGTTCTGCAGGTCGTGCAGGTTTCAGAGGTTCCAAAAAGAACACTCCGTATGCTGCGCAGGTTGCGGCTAATGATGCTGCAAAAACTGCTCACGATGCAGGTCTAAGAACTGTTGAAGTTTTCGTTAAAGGACCTGGTTCTGGTAGAGAAGCTGCTATCAGAGCTATTGACCAGGCAGGAATCAGAGTATCCAGAATTCAGGATGTTACTCCAATTCCTCACAATGGTTGTCGTCCTCCTAAGCGCCGTAGGGTGTAATTAATCATTCTTGAATAGGCAAATTTTTTCTAATGGCAAGATATACAGGACCTAAGGTCAAAAAATCAAGAGCGTTTGGAGAACAGGTTTTCGGACCTAGTCGCGCATTTGAAAAGAAAAAGTATCCTCCTGGTCAGCACGGTTTGTCCAGAAAGCGTAAGCAGAAGTCTGACTACGCGCTTCAGCTGATGGAGAAGCAAAAAGCAAAGTACACTTACGGAGTGTTGGAGCGTCAGTTCCGCAACACCTTCGAAAAAGCCAGCCGTAAAGGTGGTGTAACCGGTGAAGTATTGCTTCAGATGTTGGAGTCTAGATTGGACAACGTAGTTTTCCGTCTTGGTTTGGCTCGTACACGTCGTCAAGCTCGTCAGTTGGTTACGCATCGCCACATCACAGTAAACGGAAGGTTGTCAAATATTCCTTCTCAGGTGCTTAAGCCTGGTGATGTAGTAGGTGTAAAAGGAAAATCTAAAGAACTGGATGCAGTTACCGATTCAGTAGCAGGTTCAAGAGCTGAGGTAAAGCGTCATAGCTGGTTGGAATTCAACCCTGATAAATTAGAGGGTGTATTCTTGTCAAATCCAACTCGTGACCAAATACCTGAGAAGATCAATGAACAGCTTATCGTCGAATTGTATTCTAAGTAATAGTTAATATTTTTACAGATTCAACATGGCATAGTTACTATGTCATGTTGAGTCTGTTTGTTATATATATAAGTTTGTTAATTTTGCACGACAAACAAATCTTATCCAACGGTTGAAAAACCATCTCAAAGTCCAATAAAATTATGAGCATTCTCAATTTTCAAAAACCTGACAAAATTGTTCTTCAGAAAGCTGACGATTTTGAAGGCACTTTTGAGTTCAAGCCTCTAGAGCCTGGATTCGGCCAGACAATTGGTAATTCCCTTCGTAGAGTATTGCTTTCTTCTTTGGAAGGTTTCGCAATTTCTGCAGTTAGAATAGCAGGTGTAGAGCACGAGTTTGGTACTATCAGAGGAGTTGTAGAGGATGTAGTTGATATTGTTTTGAACCTAAAACAAATCCGTTTCAAGCAGTTGATTACGGATGAGGAGATAAGCTCTGAAAAGATTTATCTTACTATCAGCGGTAAAGAAGAATTTAAAGCAGGTGATATAGAAGAATTTACCAATGTATTCAAGATTATGAATCCTGATATGTTGGTTTGTCGCATGGAGCCTTTCGTTAACCTTGAAATGGAATTAACCATTACTAAAGGTCGCGGATATGTTCCGGCAAGTGAAAATCTTCCTAAGGACGCTCCTATCGGAGTTATTCCTGTGGATGCAATTTATACTCCGATTAAAAACGTTTCCTACAAAGTAGAAAATACACGTGTAGGTCAGCGTACGGATTATGAAAAATTGACCATCGATTTGGTTACTGATGGTACAATCCATCCGGAAGATGCAGTAAAAGAAGCTTCAAGAATCTTGATTCAGCACTTGATGCTTATCACTGACGAAAATATCACATTTGACGACGCTACAAGCCGTCAGGATGATATCGTTGATGAGCACATCCTTCATATGCGTAAGTTGTTGAAGACTTCATTGGAAGATCTTGACTTGTCAGTACGTGCTTATAACTGTTTGAAAGCTGCTAAGATCAATTCTTTGGCAGACCTTGTGAAGTACGATACGCATGAATTGTTGAAATTCAGAAACTTTGGTAAGAAGTCTTTGGTGGAAATCGAAGAGCTTCTTCAGGAAAAAGGTCTGACTTTTGGCATGGATCTTTCCAAGTACAAACTTGACGAAGAATAATTAATACCCATTGGCTTTGGCGGCCTTCACGAAGGTTTGCCGAGAAATTTATTTAATAATTGCAATAACCCAATAGGAAAGGTGCTCGCCAATAGCAAATAGCCTTCCGAACAGTGTTGCGAAGATAACTCCTTTTAGTCATGAGACACGGTAAGAAGTTTAACCATTTAGGTAGAAAGAAAGGGCACCGCAGAGCCTTGTTGATGAACCTTTCAAATGCTTTGATTAGACACAAGCGTATCAATACTACTCTTGCTAAAGCGAAAGCTTTGAGAACACACATTGAGCCGCTAATCACAAAGTGTAAATCAAATACCACTCACTCCCGTCGTGTAGTTTTTAGCTACCTTCAGGATAAAGAAGCAGTAACCGAATTGTTTGGACCAATCGCAGCAAAAATTGGTGATCGTCCAGGTGGTTACTTAAGAATTATCAAAACCGGTTTCAGAAGAGGAGACGGTGCTGATTTAGCGATGATCGAGTTCGTTGACTTCAACGAAACTTACCAGAAGGAAAAACCAGCTGCTGGTGCTTCTAAGAAAACTCGTCGTTCTAGAAGAGGTGGTGCTACTAAAACTGCAGCTCCTGCAGCGGCAGCTCCAGCTCCAAAAGCATCTTCAGAAGAAGAATAAATCGAAAGATTTTCAAAACATACTATGGCGGAATCTGTTTTACAGGTTCCGCTTTTGTTTTTTAGCCCATGCAGTTATTACCTTAGCACAAACCAAAATATTCAATGGATAAAACACAGCAAGGATTTGTAACCTTAAGTAAAGCATCAGGGGTTGGAACGATTGAATTTTTTCACCCGTCCCATAATTCACTTCCAGGTAATTTGCTCAAACAATTAGCCGATACAATAACCAGAGCAGGTGAAGATCCTGAAATCAAAGTTGTTGTATTAAGGAGTTCCGGCGAAAGAACCTTTTGTGCCGGCGCCAGCTTTGATGAATTGATATCCATTGAAAACTACCAGGAAGGGAAAACTTTTTTTCTGGGCTTTGCCAATGTAATTAATGCCATGCGAAAATGTCCGAAGTTTATCATTGGACGCATACAAGGAAAAGCAGTTGGAGGGGGAGTTGGTTTGGCTTCTGCTGTTGATTATTGTATGGCAACGAAATATGCTTCCGTTAAATTGAGCGAATTAGCTGTCGGAATTGGGCCTTTTGTTGTTGGTCCTGCTGTAGAAAGAAAAGTAGGAACTTCCGCATTTAGCCAAATGGCGATCAATGCAACAGAATGGCAAACAGCAGCCTGGGCAAAAGAAAAAGGTCTTTTTAATGAGGTTTTTGACGAAGTTGACCAGATGGACGCCTATATTGAACATCTTTCAGGAAAATTAATTGCATCTAATCCTGCAGCCATGAAAGGACTGAAGGAAGTATTTTGGGAAGGTTGCGAAGATTGGGACGTTTTGCTGGATAAAAGGGCAGGCATGAGCGGGGAGTTGGTTTTATCGACATTTACAAGAGAAGCTATTCAATCATTTAAAGCTAAGGCTTAAATAAAAGGTTTGAATTCAAAGGAAAACATACAAAACAGAAAAGAAGACCCAACTGCTGCTCAGCGGAAAAAGGATCATATTGAATTGGCTTTCCAGTCTCAGGTGAGTGCTATCGATGAGCGATTTTACTATGAACCTTTATTATCAGGACTAGGGTCTAAACAAAACAACTGGGGCGCCTTCCAATTTTTGGGAAAGGAAATGAAAAACCCACTTTGGGTTTCCAGTATGACAGGAGGTACAGAATGGGCCGGCACCATTAACGCAAACCTAGCCAAAGCTGTCAAGGAATTTGGATTAGGAATGGGTCTAGGGTCTTGTCGTTCCCTGCTATATGACGACGCTTATTTTGAAGATTTTAATGTCAGGAAGCTGGTTGGTGATCAACCTTTGTATGCCAATTTGGGAATCGCTCAAATAGAACATTTGCTGGATGACCATCAAATGAATCGGGCTATTGAAATGGTGAAAAAACTGGAAGCAGATGGTTTAATCATTCATATTAATCCGCTTCAGGAAGCGATGCAGCCGGAAGGTGATAACTATCAAAATCCACCTATTGAAACCATAAAGAAAGTATTGGATTTGGTTTCCTTCCCAATCATCGTGAAAGAAGTTGGGCAGGGGATGGGACCGGAGAGCCTGGACGCATTGCTTCGATTGCCACTTGCGGCGGTTGATTTTGCAGCTAGTGGAGGTACTAATTTTGCATTGCTTGAGCTTTTACGTGATGACAAGGATGTAATGGAAGCATTTGAGCCAATCACTCATATTGGTCACAAGGCGGAAGAGATGGTTGAAATTTTCAATAATCTTAAGGCTGGTGCAGGTTC
>JAGQWW010000218.1 GCA_020436955.1 Saprospiraceae bacterium
CTGGATGTTATGAACATGATTGATGGCATTGATGCAAAAGATGTAGTCGTATTGTTGGTCCGACTTGTAAGTTTCCAGGGATGTAGTGTGGAAGGTGACATTTGGATATCTTTCCTTTGAAAAATGAGGCAGGTTTTGTTCGTACTGATCCAGCAAGGGATCGATAGCAGTGACTGGGTGGTTCGGAAAATGAATGAAAATCCCCGCAGGCCCGCATCCGGCATCCAGAATAGTCTTGTCTGGTTCCGGATGTATTGCCATTTTCTCGAGGAAACCTTGCCAATAGGTGTTTTTCCATGCCAGATAGTCTTCAACGGATTTATGGCGGAGGTAGCGTTGCCACCAACGTAGTTCAAGGTATTGAGCGAGCCGCCATTTAAGGGTGGAAGACATGGAAATAATTTTTCGCAAAGTAGGCAAAGTCGCGAAAGAGCGCAAAGAAATTCAGAATTTACGCATCCCGCATCCCGCATCCCGCATCCCGCATCGCGCATCACTCCGCCGCTGCTCTCCTTAAGCGATCATTAATCGCCAGGCCCAGATCTTGGTCCGGTAGCAATTCTGCAAGTATGATTTCCAAATCAAGTTTATCCAGAGCGCGCATGCCGGCAAAAAGATTTCTGGCTGCTTCGGCATAATCACCGCTTTTGGAAAGTATGAGTTGATTCTTTTCAGGGATGCCATCTAACGGGGTGGTGAATCGGATGGTGCCTATTTTTTCAGCGGGATATTTGTCCAACAATTTTATATCCATACCCAACTTAACCGGAACCCTGGGCGCATAATGGCTTTTTAACATGCCCGGTGCGCTGGGATTACTTGTGGAATGAGATTTTACCTGGACATCTCCAACTATCTCACGGATGGTCTCTACCGGTACCCCACCTTTTCGGTACACAGTTGTTAACCCGTTTTCAAATCCAACGATGGTGCTTTCCAAGCCAACTTCACAAGGACCGCCATCCAGGATGTATGGAATTTTATCGCCTAATTGGTCCTCTACATGTTGAGCTCTGGTAGGGCTGATGTATCCAAAAGGATTGGCACTGGGTGCTGCTACCGGGAAGGCCAGGCTGTGCAACAATTCATTACAAAGCGGATGCCTGGGTATGCGGATAGCGACTCTGTTCGATCCTGCCGTGACTAAATCGCTTATGATTGGCTTTTTGGGAAGCAACAAAGTAAGCGGTCCCGGCATGCATTCTTCAGCCAATTTTTCAGCTACCGCATTTGATACTGCATAATCGTGAATACGTTCAAAACTGGAGGTGTGAATAATCAGTGGATCAAAGGAAGGACGGTTTTTTACCTTAAAAATTTGGGCCACTGCCACTTCATTTAAAGCATTGCCGGCCAAGCCGTAGACTGTTTCTGTCGGAATAGCAACCAATTGCCCGCTTTCCAATAGTTCCTTTGCCCTCTTTATATCCTTGCCTGTCATGCTAAAAATTTGCGCAAAGGTCGTAAAAAATGGATTGGTGGCCACTTTTTTTACAAAAATGGGTGAGATAGGGAACTATTTACACGAACACTGGCATTCCTTTCTAATACAATGAACTTCATTTCAAATGGAAGGCGTATCTTTGCGGGCAATTTTTCAAACCCATTATAAAAACTCGACATGCAACTCCAGGACGGAAAGTACCAATTAGCGGGTGGAATTGACCCGTTGGAATTATGTAAAAAATACGGCACTCCGCTGTATGTATATGATGCTGAAAAAATTGAGCATCAATATAAACGCATATCCGGTGCTTTTGACGTCAAGAAATTGGAAATCCATTATGCTTGTAAAGCCAATACCAACCTAAGTGTTTTGCAGTTTTTAAGAGAACTGGGCTCCGGTTTGGATTGTGTTTCCATCGAAGAGGTTGAATTAGGCATTACCGCTGGATTTGACCCAAAGGTTATCACTTTTACACCCAATTCTGTAGGACTGGAAGAGTATGAAAGAGCGGTTGAAATAGGTGTGAAAATCAATGTGGACAGCATTAGTATTTTAGAGCAGTTTGGACAGAAGTTTCCACATTATCCCGTAAGTATTCGAATCAATCCACACGTGATGGCGGGTATGTACTCGCAGATTTCCGTAGGACATATCGATAGCAAGTTTGGTATCAGCTTTCACCAATTGCCATTGGTGCTTAGAGTGGTAGAAGAGATCAAGCAAAAGGTCGATCATATCCATATGCATACCGGTAGCGATATCCTGGATGTGGATTTGTTTATGAATGCCGCTGAGATTCTTTTAAACGTAGCAAAAAATTTCAAGGACCTGAGCTTTATCGATTTTGGCTCCGGATTCAAAGTGAAATACAAGCCCAACGACTACGAAACCAATATTGAAGAATTTGGGGAAGTGTTCTCTAAGCGTTTCAATGATTTTTGTGCGGAATACGGGAAAGATTTGACCCTGATTTTTGAACCGGGAAAATTTCTGGTAAGTGAATCAGGTTATTTCTTTGTAAAAGCTAATGTGGTAAAACAAACGACTTCTACGGTATTTATCTGTGTAGACTCTGGCTTCAATCACCTGATTCGCCCTATGTTTTACAATGCTTATCACAGGATAGAGAATGTTACCGACCCAAATGGTCGTCAACGCATTTATACGGTAGTAGGAAATATCTGTGAAACCGACACCTTCGGCGTCAATCGCAGAATAGCCGAAACCATTGAAGGTGATATCCTTTGTATGCACAATGCAGGCGCATATTGTTTTACCATGGCAAGCAATTATAACAGCCGTGTACGCCCTGCTGAAGTATTAATTTACAAAGGGAAAGATTATTTAGTGCGCAAGCGCGAAACGATAAAAGATATTTTGCGTAATCAGGTTCAGGTTAATGTTTTGCAAAAGGAACCGGCTTAAAGAAGCTTGGAATCATTTTTGAAAAGCACGACCTGATACATTCACAACACACTGTACAATCCCCCACACATGAAACAGTATTCACAAATTAGTTTTAATAGTATGAAATATTTTTTTCAGTGTTTAACAATACTGGCGGTAACCTTTATGGGTTGCCAGAGCAACGAACCAAGTGAACCTGTAGTGCCTCAGGTAGTTAAGGTTTCTAACGACAAAGTAACATTTGATGATGGCAGCGAATTAGCTTTGCCGGCTGGTGAAACTGTTCTTTTAGCAGTAAGCCACGGAGCTTCAGATTTTAATACAGCACAGCCAACTTTCAATGAAGAAGGCGTTAAGCAAGCTGCAAGATTAGATTCTTTATTAGGAGCAGTTACATTCAAATCAATTTTGTCAACCACTTCTAATTTGTCTACAGAAACAATTAAAGAATTGAACGCTGATAAACAATTGCCCATTTTTACTTTCGATTCTGGAAGTGTGAGCAATATGTCTCGTTTCCTTTT
Source organism: Saprospiraceae bacterium (assembly GCA_020436955.1). Taxonomy (GTDB): domain Bacteria; phylum Bacteroidota; class Bacteroidia; order Chitinophagales; family Saprospiraceae; genus JAGQWW01. Next base: position 3,379 of record JAGQWW010000218.1, read on the forward strand.
TGAATTGGAAAAGGGAAATAAGTTTTTGATGGTAGGAGACCCTACTACCTTAGGTAATGTGCTAAATCAATTCGATAGTTCATTTGAAGCGGCATCCATTAATAAGAAAAATTATTCAGGATTTTATATCGTAACAGGTTCAGGACTAGGTGCTTGTAAAGTCTATCCTTACCGTTACTAACCAGAGATACGATTTATGATGAACTATAAGAACATCTTTTTTTTATTGGTGACCACCATTTTCCTTTCTGCTTGTCAGGGTGATAAAGACCCTTATGTAAAGAATATGGTTGAAAAACTCACCAATGATAAAATCATCCTGGCTTCCGGTGAAGAAATTACCATCCCACCAAATGGAGGGGATAAAACTGTGTTGTTTATCGTTTGTTCCGGTGAATTTGATCTTAATCCAGATGCCGAGATTATGGATCAGAAATTGAATGATAACGGAGTGAATTTGGCGACAATGCTTTCCGGTTTCTTTAAGGACGTAAAAGTGGATGGAGGGGTATTGGCTGCAATGCACCCTGTTGCTAACCAATTTGGACAGATAATAGCTGAGCCAAATGGCTGGACTACATTCAATTACAATACGATTGATTATGGTGCCTTTTTAGATTATATCTATGATATGAAAAAAGGTGATAGATTCATTGTTGTAGAAGATCCCAGAACTATGAGCAAGTTGCTCAATACCTTGTCTGGTAGCAGTTATCCAGAACTGGAATCTACACCTAATTTTGGTACCAGAAAGATTTGGTATGTAGAGACTTCTAGACGTACAGACGTAAATATTAGAGAACTTAGATTCTGATAATTTATTGGCAGATAGGTTTTTAAATAATTTTTTTACACTTAAAGCCATTTCCAGAGGGACTGGCTTTAAGTGTTTTTAAATCTCAACAAATGCTCGATTCCCATTTTAAACCGCAAGATGTAGAAACCCGGTGGTACCAACACTGGATGGAGAACAATTACTTTCATTCAACTCCTGATGAAAGGGAACCTTTTACCATTGTAATCCCTCCACCAAACGTTACCGGAGTCCTACACATGGGGCATATGCTCAACAATACCATCCAGGACATCCTCATTCGTAAAGCACGAAAGGAAGGCAAAAACGCCTGTTGGGTACCTGGTACGGACCATGCTTCTATTGCTACTGAAGCAAAGGTCGTACACATGTTGCGCGAGCAGGGAATCAAGAAGAGTGACCTGGGCCGTGAGGATTTTTTGAATCATGCCTGGGAATGGAAAGAAAAATACGGTGGGATCATCCTGGAACAGTTGAAAAAATTGGGATGTTCCTGCGACTGGGAACGTACTGCTTTTACGATGGACCCAAAACTGTCACAAGCAGTTATAGAGGTTTTTGTTGACCTACATAAAAAAGGAAAACTGTACCGTGGTCTTCGTATGACCAACTGGGACCCTGCAGCAAAAACTGTATTGTCTAATGAAGAAGTAATCTACAAGGATGAAAATTCTCAGTTGTTCCATATCAAATATCCATTTGCTGATAATCCGTCAGAAGGAATTGTAATCGCCACTCAACGCCCTGAAACCATTATGGCAGACGTTGCGATCGCGGTACATCCTGATGATGAGCGATACAAAGCTATTGTTGGTAAAAAGGTTTTAATACCGTTGATTGATCGTGCCATTCCAATCATAGCTGATAGTTATGTAGATATGGAATTTGGTACGGCTGCCTTAAAAATTACCCCGGCACATGACCAAAATGACTACGAAGTTGGTCAAAGACACAACCTTGAAGTAATTGATATCTTGAATGCAGATGGTACTTTGAATGAAGCTGCGCAAATTCTTGTAGGAGAAGACCGTTTTGAAGCAAGAAAGAAAATCAAAAAACTGTTGCAAGAC
>JAGQWW010000021.1 GCA_020436955.1 Saprospiraceae bacterium
AAAGTGAACTAAATTCCTTTAAAAAACAAAAAAACAAAAGTCAGAAAAAGACATTTCCACTATATTATTATTAGAGATACAGCCAATCAATTTTTAATTGAACAAAGAACTCAAAACGATATTTGGAAAAACTTATATCAATTTCCACTTTAAAAAAAAAAAAAATTGGAGGAGACTTTTCCTTTAAAAATGATAAATGAATTGACTTCACTGACGTTGGAAAGTAGTGATGTGGTATTGAAAAAACGGTCCCTTCCTTTGAAACAAGAGCTTACGCACCAGACCATCATAGCCCAATTTTGGGAATTTGACCTCAAAATTGTACCAAACGCGGAATTATTACCCTTTAAGTTCATAGAAACCAAAAAGCTGGGTAAATTTGCATTTCCAAAGGTTATCGACAATTATTTAAACGATAATACCTTAACTTTAAAATTAAACTGAAACGGTTTTGGAGCCGTTATTTAAAAAAGCTTTTTGAAAACTAATTACATCATTAAAAAAACAACATTATGGTAAACAAGGTAATTTTAATCGGAAATCTGGGAAAAGACCCTGAAATACGTGTATTGGAAAATGGCGCGAAAGTTGCCAGATTCTCAGTTGCCACGAATGAAAATTACAAGGACAGAGACGGTAATTGGCAGACCCTAACTGAGTGGCACGACGTAGTAGCATGGAGGTCTCAAGCTGATAAAGCCGAACAAACCCTTAAAAAGGGTTTCCCTGTCTACGTGGAAGGCAAATTGACAACCAGGACCTGGCAAGACCAGGACGGAAATAACCGCCGTACAACAGAAGTAGTTGCAAACTATGTACGTTCGTTGGCAAAGAGTAATGAAGGCAGTTCTTATCCAAGCAATCCGATGCCGGATGCAAACGATGAACCGCCATTTGGTAATACATCAAGCCCTACGCCGCAGCACGCTCCGGTAGAAGAAGCTGCTGATGATGATTTGCCATTCTAATAAAAAAAGGGGCAACTTCGGTTGCCCGATTTTTTAACCAATAAATAAAGCATTGGAAAGCGAGCCCGGCAGTTCGGACAGATTTACTTCATTAGCCTTTTTTCCATTCTTAATTATTCCCGGCGTTGAGATCGGGATAGCACTGTCCCTTGTTATATTGTTTCTGGTATTTTCTGCCCTAGTATCAGGGTCTGAAGTTGCCTATTTTTCTCTTTCTACCAGCGACTTTGATCGTCTTAGACAGGAAAAATCCAAGTCTTCAGAGCGTATCCTGTATTTGCAGGAACGTCCAAGGACCTTGTTGGCGACTATCCTAATTGCCAATAACTTCATCAATATTGCTATTGTAATCTTGTCGGAATTTATTGTCCGCCAATCATTACCCGACGACTTATTGGAAACCTGGTCATCCACTCTTTTAACAAAAGTGGGAATCGAAAACGCATCGTATATACCTACCGTTTCGTGGACCATCAATTTCTTATTGACAGTAGTGGCCGCAACCTTTTTATTGGTGCTTTTTGGAGAGGTGATTCCAAAGGTTTATGCCAGATTGAATAATATTCCGTTGGCCAGGTTTATGTCAGGTCCACTATATGTGCTCAACATCCTGTTTAAACCACTTAGCAAAAGCCTTGTAAGTGGTACAAGATTTATTGAACAAAGACTGGCGAGCAAAAGCAATGGAATGCCCGTTGCCAGCAAGGAGGATATAGACGAGGCTATTGAGTTGACAGTTAGCCAGGAAAAAAATGCAGAGCAGGAAGTTGACCTGCTAAAGAGTATTGTAAAATTTGGAGACCTGCAGGTCAAACAGATTATGCGCTCCAGAGTCGACGTAGTGGGTATTGAAAACCAAATGACTTTTAATGAAGTTATTAAAATCATCAAAGAGTCAGGTTATTCAAGGCTTCCGGTTTTTGAGGAAGATTTTGACAACGTAAAGGGAATCCTTTATGTTAAGGACCTCATCGGAAACCTGGACCAAAATGATTTCGAATGGCAAACCCTTGTTAGACATACCACCTTGTTTGTACCTGAATCCAAAAAAATCAATGACCTGTTGAAAGAGTTTCAATCATCCCGTATGCACCTGGCTATCGTAGTTGATGAATATGGCGGGTCTGCAGGTATTGTGACTTTGGAAGATATTATGGAAGAGGTAATCGGAGATATCCGTGATGAATTTGACGACGAACCCGAAATTCAATACCGCAAAATTGATGATTTCAATTACCTGTTTGAAGGCAAATCACTTTTGAATGATGTCTGTCGGATTGTAGGAATTCCAACAGACTCCTTTGACGAAATGAAAGGGGAAGCAGATTCTATAGCCGGATTGGTACTGGAGTTACTGGGTCATCTACCTAAGCCTGAAAGAGAAATCAGCTTTTTGGATTATAAATTAAAGGTGATAGCGGTCAATGAGCGACGGATAGAACAGGTCATGCTTACCCTGCCTCAATAATTACGATTTAATTACTTTGCTTGTAACTTTTCCGTCTTTGAAGTGTGTTTGAAGCACTGCTTCATCCGATAGATTTTTTCCGGAGGTTATGATATTACCTTCCTTGTCTGTAGTTAGCGTAAATCCTCGCTCAAGTATTCTATCCGGAGATAGGAGTTTGATTTGCTTTTCAATAAAATCCAACTGTAGACCAGCCTGGGTACTACTGCGCTTTCCTTCTGTCTGAACAGATTTAAAATGGTTTTGAAGGTTCAAATGCTCCATTTGTAGACGATACTTTGCAGCACCACTGATTTGCTGTTTTTTGCCTTCCAGGACCAATAATTCCTGTTTTACCAGGGCTTGAGCTATTCTGTGTATATCTTGGCCCAGGTTAATCATTTCGTTTTCAAACAGCAGGTTTCTTTGTATTAGAAATTCAGCTACGGCGGTAGGCGTTTTCAATGCATGGTTTGCTACCATATCTGCCACAGATTCATCAATTTCATGACCGATTCCGGTTAATACCGGTAAAGCTGAATTGGCTATGGCCCTTCCCACTTCATACTCATCAAAACCTATTAAATCCAGTTTAGAACCTCCACCCCTTATGATGACCACTGCGTCAAACCAATCATAATCTTTCTGCAAGCTTTCCAGTGTCCCGGTAATTTCCTCCACCACTTTTATACCTTGAACAGCAACCGGGAATAGTCTGGTTGAAAAAGCGTATCCAAAATTATTATTGTGCAATTGTTGCACAAAATCTGCATATCCTGCAGCCGTTTCACTTGATAAAACAGCTATTCTTTGTAAGACAGGAGGAAGGGTTACCGCTTTGTTTTTTTCCAATAAGCCTTCTGCCTTCAATTTGCGTAGTGTCTCTTGTCTTTTGATTGCCAGTTTTCCAATGGTAAAGGCAGGATCAATATCTTCTATGACCACTTTCAGACCATATCTTTCATGGAAATCTACATTTACCAGTAGCAAAACTTCCACGCCATCCTGAAGCAGTTCCTCCAGGGTCATACCCAATTTTACTCTAAGCTTTCTATACGTATTGGCCCACAGGACACCATCTACTTTTGCCTGAATTTGCTGGTCCTCCCCTTTTTCAACCAGGTTAAAATACCAATGTCCTCTCGATTGATTTACTTGATTGATCTCTGCACGAACCCAAAGCGGTTCAGCGAAATTAAGCGCCAGAACCCTTCGGATAAAATCGTTTAACTCTGATAAAGAAATGGAATGCAAATTGAATCAGGTTTTAATGTTGTGGCATTGGGTTGGTTTCAAATTGCAATTTAGCCAGGCTGTTGTAAAGTCCCTCTTCTTTAGCCGACAATTCTTCATGTGTACCTTGCTCAACCACCACTCCATTTTCGATAACGAAAATTTGATCCACTTCACGAATTGTAGCCAATCTGTGAGCAATGATAATACTGGTGCGGCCCTCCATTAAGGTATTGAGTGCTTCTTGAACAACTTTTTCAGATTCGGCATCCAGAGAGGAAGTAGCCTCATCCAACAACAAAATTGATGGGTTTTTCAAAATCGCTCTTGCTATCGCTACTCTTTGTCTTTGTCCACCTGACAATTTCACACCACGCTCGCCTACCACTGTTTCCAATCCATCGGGAAAACTCTTGATGAATTCCCAACAATTGGATTGTTTTGCTGCTTCAATAATTTCCTCCTCCGTCGCTCCCGGCTTACCATAGGCTATGTTCTCACGAATAGTACCTCCAAATAACATCACCTCCTGTGGCACAATGGCAATATTTTGACGATAAGCAGTCGTATTTAAATCGTCAACATTAAATCCATCGACAGAGATAGAACCTCCCTGAATCTGGTAAAACTTCAACAAAAGCTGGACAATGGTTGATTTACCGGCACCACTAGGCCCTACCAATGCAACCTTTTGACCGGACTGGACAGACATGGAAAAGTCTTTTAAAATTTGAATATCAGGTCGCGTCGGATATGAAAAGTTAACATTCTTATACTCGATATTTCCTTGTAAATGCACCTTTTGTGGTGCTACGACATCCACATTGACTTCGCTTTCATCATCCAAAATTTCTCTAACCCGTTCGGTTGCTCCAATGGCGCCCAATAATTCTGTATAGAAGTTACCCAAACCTGCTATAGCACCGCCAATGATGGCTGTATAGGAAACGAAGGCAATCAATCCTCCGGCTGTGATTGTTCCATCCTGGACCATCAAGGCTCCTTGCCACACAATAAAAAACAATGCACCAAATAAAATCGTGATGATAAATACAGAAAAGAAGGCTCTTCCTCTGGCATATTTTAAGGAGACATTTACTACCTCATCATTGGTTTTACCATATCGAAGGACCTCAAACAATTCATTCGTAAATGCTTTAACCACCTGAATAGTACTCATCGTTTCCGAGAGGATGATATTGGTATCAGCTAGCACCTTTTGTCGCTCTTTGGAAAGTTTGCGAATATATCTTCCAAAAATCATGGCGCCCACTACAATTACCGGAAAAGTAGCCAACATGATAAGAGCCAACTTAGGAGTAGTTACTGACAATAAAATGATTCCAATAATCAGAATAATAATTTGCCTTATAAATTCAGCAAGTGTGATACTGAAGGTATTATATAGTTTTTCAACGTCGGCAGTTACCCGACTCACCAACTCTCCTACCCTGCTCTTTTCAAAAAACACGATGGGTAACGAGACCATCTTTTGGTATAAGGCTCTTCTGACTGCAGCAATTCCTTTTTCGCTAACTACGGCAAACAGGGTTACCCGCCAATAAGAAACAAAACCCTGGACTACCAAAATAACCAGTAGGCCGATTCCAATGTCTCCTAATGAATATTTAAGGTCTGAAGTTCCCTGTGCAACATCTATCATCTGACCCGATAGCAGAGGAAAAACCATAAAAACCATACTGCTAATGAAAAGCAAAAAGAGACCACCATATAGATGGAAACGATATGGTCTGATATATGAAAAGATCTTAAGAGCTTTGGAAAGTCTTTCCCTGTTCATCTTGGGTAATGGGGGTGCATCTACTTCTGATTCAGTGTATCTTCGTCTTGCCATGATTTACTTTGACTTATGTGTTATGTGCGGGCTTTAAGTAATGCAAAGAAGAACTTTTTCAGGTCCTAAAAGTTTTAAATTTCTTACGTTCATCCCAAAGTTATCTACAAAACACTCGTTATTTGGATTAAACTGACTTTTTTCTTAAATCTGGTCTGAAAATAATGTCGTTTGGAATCCAAGAAAAGGAGTTGGAAAACATACGGATACACCTTACCTTATATTTGTAAAAAGAAACCTGACTTATTGCCAGATTTTATCTTAAATGTCAGCGATATAGCTGGTAATTTTAGGAGTATAATTGAAAAAATATCGCCATGAAAAAGCTTTTTTTATTTCCCATATTATTTGTGTTTCAGTTGACCTCCTTGCAAGCGCTGGATGCAGGCGTTTCATTTTGCTCTTTTAAATCTCCGGATCAAAACTACCTGGAGATTTATTTTCACTTTTTTGGAAAAACCATAGGATTTGACACGCTTTCTACCGGTGAGTTACAGGCCGGGGTAGAGGTATTCATAATGTTTAGCCAGGGAGAGAAAATCGTAAAAGTGGATAAATACAACCTGTACTCTCCTCGTTTCGTTACCAGAAAGGACTTTCTTGATTTGAAAAGATATGCTTTGGAAAACGGTGATTATGATCTTTTTATTAAGGTAACCGATTTAAAAGACATCAATAACCGGACACAATTCAATACAAAAGTCAAAATGAGCTATGAAAAAGATGAATTAGCGCTTTCTGACATCCAGATGCTGGCGTCACTAAAAAAAGCAGAAGACGCTAATAATACCTTTGTCAAAAATGGCTTTGAAATGGAGCCATTGGCATACAGCTTTTTAAACAAAAGTATGAGTGCTCTTTCCATTTACCATGAAGTTTACAATTCCGAGAAATATTTAAAGGACCTTTTTACCATTGAATACAATATTTTTAAAATTGAAAACGAACAACAAAAAGGATATTTAACCAAAACCAGAAAATTGAAGCCGGGACAGATCATTCCGGTTGTACAATCTTTTAATATTAGTGACTTACCGTCCGGGAATTATGCACTTACTATTGAATTGCGCACCTCAGGCGACACCGTATTATTACAAAAAGCTATCACTTTCCAACGATCCAATCCAAATGAAGATGACCCGCAGATTGAAACCGTGGCAAATGCAGAGAACTTCATTGAGAAGCTTAGTAAAGAAGATTTGGAATATAGCTTAAGGGCAATTGCACCACTCTCTGAAAATGAAGCAGAATACATCAACGGGATGATCGCTTCAGGTGTAAGAGGAGCGCAGGTAATGTATTTAACTGCCTATTGGGAAAAGCTAAGCCCTACCAACCCCAAAGTAGCATATGATAAATACATGGAAGTAGCCCGCGCAGTTGACAAACAGTACCAATCCGGCTTTGGACATGGATTTGAAACAGACCGTGGCTATATATTCTTAAAATATGGCCGTCCGGACGATATCGTAAGGGTAGATGATGAGCCTTCTGCTCCACCTTATGAAATCTGGTCCTACAATTATTTCCCAAAAACCAGCCAGGGAAATGTGCGGTTCCTATTTTACAACCCATCCCTTTCCCCGGGAAATTTTGTGCTGCTACATAGCAATGCCAGGGGTGAGCTCAACAATCCACAGTGGCAATTGGACCTCTACCGAGATGCCCCCAATGATTTGGACGGCGGAAATTATATAGATGGAACTGAAGTGATGGACAATTTCGGAAGAAGAGCTGCCAGGTATTTCAATGATTATTAGAATGGGCTTTTGGCTTTTGGCTTTTGGCTTTTGGCTTTTAAGGCAATTCAAATTCACGGTTTAGGTTCATATTTGAGCCTGACAATCCAAAAATTTACAATCTAAAATTCAATCGGTAGGTCAAGGACGTGCCCCTGACCTACCGAGAACATTAAACCCATGGAATAGAATATATGGGTCTTTCTAAAAAGATTAGATTAGCCAAAAGCCAACAGCTAACAGCCAATAGTTTGTTATTAATTCTTAGAAGGGATTTCTTCCAAGGTTTTTAATAAGAACTTCCAGAATTTCTGAACCGATGAGATCTGCACCTTTTCATCCGGAGAATGTGCTCCGCGGATATTAGGTCCGAAAGAAATCATATCCATTGTCGGATAATTGGTACCCAGGATACCACATTCCAATCCTGCATGACAGGCATTTACATGTGCATTTCCCTGAAACATACCTTTGTACAAATCAGCCATCACTTTTACAATGGGGGCACCTGGTTTTGGCGTCCATCCAGGATAAGCGCCTGAAAAATCAACATTAGCATCTGACAATTCAAAGGTAGCTTTTATGGCATTGGCCAAATCCATTTTTTCAGAATCGACCGAACTTCTGGTCAGGCACATAATGGTATATTCACCGTTTTTAACCAGGACTCTTGCCAGGTTATTGGAGGTTTGTACCAGGTCTTCGATATCGGGGCTCATACGATAAATTCCATTTGGGCAGGCGTATAAGGAGCGCAATATTTTACCTTGAAAATCTTTGCTTACCACCCTTTCCATAGCATCGGTTCCTGCAATTGAAACTGTAATATCCGGGTCAGTAGTACCATATTCGGCTTTTAAAATAATCGCTTCTCCATTTACCCAATTTTCAAACGCTGCTCCTTGTTCTGCCGGCAAAGCTACTTTGGCAAAGGACTCCCTTGGAATGGCATTTCGCAATCCGCCACCGTCAATTTCATGTACGCGCAATCCAAAAGTCTCAGCGCCACCCATCAAGAGGCGATTCATAATTTTATTGGCATTTCCCCTTCCCAAATGGATGTCCATACCTGAATGCCCTCCGGTCAGGCCCTTTACAGAAATAGCATAGGAACGATAACCATCAGGGGTTGCATCTACCTTGTAATTTCCGGTAGCTGTCACGTCAATACCGCCGGCACATCCAATGGTTAATTCATCATCATCTTCTGTATCAAGGTTGAGCAGAATATCACCGGATAACAACCCGCCTTTCAGACCCATAGCTCCTGTCATACCTGTTTCTTCATCGATGGTAAACAAAGCCTCCAAAGGAGGATGTGGAATATCATCAGAAGCCAACAATGCCATGATGGAGGCAACACCAATACCATTATCTGCACCCAGGGTTGTGCCTTCAGCTTTTACCCAATCACCTTCCACCATCATTTTGATACCTTCAGTGTCAAAATCGAAATTCGTATCTGAATTTTTTTGGTGTACCATATCCAGGTGGCTTTGCAGTACCACCGTGCAACGACTTTCCATACCTGCTGATGCCGGTTTTTTTATAATTACATTTCCTACTTCATCAACCAGGGTCTCCAGTCCAAGTGATTCACCAAACTTTTTTGCAAATGCAATCACCCTTTCTTCCTTCTTGGAAGCCCGGGGAACTTCATTGAGATCAGCAAAGTGATTCCACAAAGATTTAGGTTCCAAATTTCTTACTGCACTACTCATATTCTTACATTTATCTTTTTAAAAATGAAATTTCTCAAATGTAAGTTAATGAGGGGAAAAGGCAAAACTGGAGTGGGATTAACGGGATTGGATTATTAAGGATTGAGCAGGATTTTGGATTAGGATTTTGGGATAGGATTAAAACGGATTATTGGGATTAGGATAATAATAGGAATTTTGAAAAAAGAAGACATGGAGTCATCTGTCCCTTTTGAGGGGGAAAGGGTGGTGAAAACACCTTAACTGTTTAAACCACCGCTATCCACATTCCGCATCACGCATACCGCATACCCCACGCCGGAACCTTTTCACCATAAAAAATGTATCCCTTTTAAAAAAGATGGAAATCCTACCCTATTTGCCCGAACATAAACAAGCAGTGTTGGACATTTTTCAGGCTAATGTGCCGGAACATTTTGCACAGGAAGAAATTGATCAATTGGCCATTTACCTGGATAAAAGCAGGGAAGATTTTTTTGTATTGCAAGGAGATGAAGGTTTCGTTGGAGCAGGAGGTATCAATTACAATAAGGAAGATAATTACGCTGTTTTGTCCTGGGCTGCTGTGCATCCCGTGCATCAGCGGAAAGGTTATGGGAGTCTGTTGACCCGGCACAGGCTCAAGCATATTGTTGATCATACATCTTTTCCCAAAACCATTGTACGGACTTCTCAAACTGCCTACCAGTTTTATCAAAAAATGGGTTTTGAATTGCAATACACCAAAGAGGATTTTTGGGCCAAAGGCTTTGACCTGTACTACATGACCAGGGAAATGAACCGCTAAAAAATGTAAGTTCCCCACCATTCTAATAGCATTCTAATAAGATTTTACCAACAATGGCCTATTCTTAGGGTTGTAAAGTTTCCTAATCAACCTTAATGAATAAACTATGAGATGTAAAATCTTTACACTACTATTTTTGTGTTTCAGCATTTCACTATTTTCCCAGGACTGGGTACAAGTAAGCCCTGTTCCGGACAGTTTCCGTTCTCATCATGCCTTTGCTTTTGGCATTGGAGATTTTGGATACATGGTAGCAGGTAATGTTCCCGGTGGTACCTCCAGTGCTTTTTTTATATATGACCCAACAATGGATGAATGGACAACGTTGGATGATTATCCCGGTCCTGCAAGAGGGTATGGCATTGGAGATGTCTATAATGAAAAAGCATATCTCGGATTTGGCTCAGACAATAATGGAGATTACCTAAACGACCTTTGGGTTTTCGACCCTTCTGATGAGTCCTGGACGCAATTATCCGATTGCCCGTGTGCGCCCCGAACACATCCGGCCTTTGTTGCACAAGGTGGATTCATTTACGTCGGAATGGGTGGAAGCGACAACGGAAATCTTAACGACTGGTGGGCATATGATATAACAAATGACAGTTGGGAAGAACTTCCTTCTTTTCCATCATTGCCAAGACACCATCCCTACCAATTTGCTATTGGTGATTACGTTTATGCCGGTTTTGGACACGGACCATTACCTGATGGTGGTGGATTCATTTCTAAAAATTGGTACCGATATGACCCTGCAACAACTATCTGGATGCAAGTAGCAGACCATCCTATCGAAGGACGTGTAGCAGGTCAACAATTTTCTTATAACGGGAAAGGATATGTCTTGAGTGGTGAAGGCGAAGACCACAGAGCATTGGACACAGGAGAGCTATGGGAGTACGATCCAGGAGCTGATACCTGGACCGAATTGCCACCCCATCCGGGTTGGGCACGTTGGGCTCCGGCTTCCTTTGTTGTAAATGGCGAAGTTTATATCATCAATGGAGTTACCCGTGAACCGGGAGGAGGCAGTTATTTTGTAACGGATGTTTTCAAATTCAATTTGAACGAACTCGTTTCCGGTCAAACAGAGCCTATTGAAGGCAACTTTACCATTTACCCCAATCCTGCTACAGACCATTTGGTGATTGAAGCGACCAACGGACAAACCATCCAAAAACTGGATATTTTTGATAGCCAGGGAAGACACCTCAAAACTGTCTTTGGCAACAGTATACAGGATAATCTGGATATTTCAACTTTGCCTAAAGGCATGCATATCATTCGAATAACAGGGACATTAGGTACCTACCAACAAAGAGTTATGAAACTATAAAGGAAAGTATATTCCTAACCAATGAACAAGGTCGCTCCTGTAAAAGGTAGTGGCCTTTTTCTTTACAACAAAATCCTCCATTCGTCAATCTTTGATAGCACTCCGAGGCAGATATTTCTATCTTTTCAAAAAATTGAAAAAATGCCCGGAACGAAACCCATCAACAGACGTGTCATGGTCAGGAGTAGCTTGTTTGGATTGTTAGCGGTCCAAATGCCTTTCCTTGCTTATGCTAAAGACATCCAACCAGCAGAAAAAGCCTTTTTTAAAAAAGACTTATACCATCGATATCCGGCTATCGAAGATGACCTCGTCTCTGAAGTAGTGGGTGCTTCCCATTTTGACTTTAAACGTATACGCGATTTGGTCGGCAACAGACCTGAGTTGTCCAGAGCCACCTGGGATTGGGGATTTGGAGACTGGGAGTCGGCCATCGGAGCAGCTTCTCATGTCGGACGCAAAGACATTGCCACTTACCTGATAGCCAAGGGTGCGCGCCCTACCCTTTTCACCTTTGCCATGTTGGGAGCCTATAATCATGTAAAAGAGGCTATCAACTTTTATCCCGGCATTCAAAAAAATGACGGACCGCATGGATTCAGTCTTTTACATCATGCAGAGGTTGGTTTAAAAGAAAATACCGGCAACAAAAGGGAGGCCCAAAAGCTGGTAGATTTTTTAAAAAAATTGGGAGATGCAGATGGCAGAAAATATCAAAATCTGAAAGAAGAAGACAAGGCAAAATACCTGGGAGATTACCGCTATGGTGACGGGGCAAATGATGGATTTTCTATCCGACTCAATATGCGGAAACTGTTGTCGCTGGGCAAAATTGGCAGCTTTGGGGGTGCTTTATACAAGATTGGTGAAAATAAATTCACCTACAACGGTGCTCCATCTGTCACTGTGACCTTTGAAGAAAAGGATAATGCAATAACAGGATTGGTTGTTGAAGAACCCGGTTTGGTTTTGAAAGCAGCAAAAGTTAACTAACCAAGAATAAGACTCATATTTCCTTTCAAAAAAAGTGGTTTGGATACCGGGCAATTAAAGACTTACCTTTAAGGAAAATCAACCCGGTATGAGGTATCAGTTTTTGTTTAGCCTTTATATGGTTTCTACCAGTCTGGTCGCTCAGATTTCCTGGGGACCTACCTTTGAATTTCCCGGCAATAGTCCGGAAGGAAATTTTCCAAAAATTGAAGCAGACGGGCATAGCTTCCCTTCCGTTATTTGGGGTGAAAGGAACAACCTTTACCTTTCTACCTGGGATGGAAATGCCTTTCCGGAAGGACAAATCATGCAACCGGACTCCTTCAAGGTAGCGCAAGCGGAATGGATGGGTCCTGATGTGGCAAAAAGACGGGATACCATTTATCTCGTCTTTAAAGAAATACCCGAAAGTGACCCCAATAGTCATATCTGGTGCATGGCTTCTTTTGATAACGGGCTCACTTTTGGTCCACCTGCAAGAGTGGACTTTATCTCTGATGGATTATCTAGGTTTCCGGCAGTGGCGATTGATAAAAATGGCCATCCGATGGTTGCCTTTATGCGTTTTGACGCATCTTTTGTAGATGCTCGTTGGGTGGTTTGCCGTTCAGAAGATTACGGTGTTTCGTTTATGCCTGACGTCCTGGCAAGCCGTTGGAGTGATCCGGAAGCTGAAGTTTGTGATTGTTGCCCGGGTGAATTGGTCGTACAGGGAGACAACGTTGCCATGATTTACCGCGATAACAATGCAAATATCCGGGATACCTGGGTGGGATATTCGACTAATGGAGCTAGAAGTTTTGACACCGGCTTTGATGTGGACAAGCAAAAATGGTTGATAACCTATTGTCCCTCAACAGGCCCTGACGGATGCTTCGCCGGAGATACCCTTTTTACTACTTTTATGAATGCAACCGGTGGACGAAACAAAGTCTTTTACAACCAGACCAATTTGAATACCCTTCAAAACCCGGGTGCAACCTTCATAGGCTCATCCGCCAATTTTGCCAGTCAAAGTTTTCCTCGCATTGCAAGTCATGACAAGGCCCTGGTAATGGGATGGGTAGAGCTCATCAATGGCAAGGCATGGTTGGCCCTTACATTTACACCGGATTATGAAAAAGTCCCTTTGGGTGATTCCATTGTATTCCTTGAAGGCGAAAATGCCGGTCATTTGGACCTTGCCATCAATGAAGAAAATATATTTTTGATTTGGCAGGATGGAAGAACCAAAAGTCTAAAATATAAGGTTGGGAGCTATGAAAAAATTGTTTCAGTTTTGGAATTTGCCGATGAAAAGGCTTTAAAAGCATACCCCAACCCAACATCTGATTATTGGAATATTGATATAAGCAAAATCGGAATACCTGAAAAAGTGACCCTCCTGGATACTAAAGGTGATCTGGTAGAAAATGTTTTAATAGATATCATACCACCTGCGACGATAATTTGTCATGGGCAAAATCTAAAAACAGGTGTTTATTTTTTAAAGTTTGCCCATCCTTCCCTTACCGAAATAATCCGATTGATTAAATTATAAAAAGAAGGGCACAATCATATCAGATTTTACTTTCTTTGGGCTTCAATTGTAAACTAAAATCAAAACTATATGAGAACATTTTACCTATTCATTTTCCTATTCATAGCGCAGTTGAATTTTGCACAGGACTTTTCTCAAATTTCACTTAGAAATATTAAAAATTACGGCTACGCTGTCGGCAATCTCAACCAAGATAGTTTTCCAGATATTTTCATGTTTGATTACCAGGGTAACAATCAAATAGACGCTGCTCTTTTAATGCATACCGGTGAAGACACCATTGCCTACAACTATATCAAAATAGAAGAAGACTTCAAAGCTGTCGGCGAACCTGCTATAGGAGATTTTGACATGGATGGAGACAATGATATTTTATACACCATTCAAGGCACTTATTATCTATTCCAATTTACCAATGACGGGAACGGAACATTTACCAAGGATTCTCTTGGCATAACTACATCTGAGATTCTTGAAGCGATGGATGTCGACAATGACGGTGATTTAGACGTAGCTTGTTATTCTACCAATAGAAATTCAGTACATTTTTTACTAAATCAGGGAGACGGTTCATTCGTCAAGAAATTAGTTTTTTTCACTTCTGACCCATTAGATGATGTTGCCTTTGGGGACTTGGATGGAGACCTTGACATTGATGTTGCAATGGTTTTTAATCAAAATTCCGGAACTAATTTTTCCTATCTGATTAATAACGGGCCAACCTTTGAGGAAACGGTTTTGATGGCCGATAAATTCTCAGGGCCATCATTGGTAAAAATGGGCGATCTCAATTTTGACGGAAATACTGACCTCATAATCAATAATGGAAGGTCCGCATATGGTCAAATTAATGACGGGAATTTAAATTTCACAGAAAAATATATTGCCCAATCGCAAGGCTCTCCGGTAGACCTTCGCTCCATTGAGATCGCAGATGTAACTGGTGACGGAGTAGTTGATTTGTTCCTTGGTTCAAATAGTGATGGAGTATTTTTTATTAGAAATTTATCCGCCGCAGATTTATCCTACTCAAGGACAAAAATATCCAATATCAGCCCATCATTTGAAATACGTCACGCTGACCTCGACAACGATGGTGACAATGATTTAATCATTGACAATGGCGACTTTTGGATATTGGAAAACAACATTGAACAGATACCTTTAGGATTGCATGATTTGGAGGTAAAAGTTCTGGACATTTTTCCAAACCCTGTAACTGCATACATTCAAATCAAAGACCAACAGCTACTAAATAGTGCATATTTTATTTTTAATTCTGATGGAAGATTATGCAAAGAGGGAATTTTGGATTCAAATTCAATTGAAACTTCCAATTTGGAAGCAGGCCATTATATTTTGCTTTTAAAGAGCAAAAAAGAAAATGAATTCTATAGGAGTACTTTCCTAAAATTCTAAGGTAAGATTGCTTGTTATTAAAAAAGGCAGATTTGGAATTCCAAATCTGCCTTTTTACATGGTAAAATTTGAAAATCTAAAACCGACTAGAATTCTCCAATCCTATTTACAAAAGGAAAAGGATTATCTTTATTAATCTTATGCTTTAAAAATTTCCCCAATCGCCAACAATTTGCAAATGAAGGTAATCCCGGTTTTTATCTCCCTGCTACTAACATTTCAAGGTTTCTCACAGCAAACTATCAATGGCACTCTGGATCATAATGGAGTTTCAAGGTCCTATATTTTGTATGTGCCTTCTTCCTATTCAGGAGATGAAACCGTTCCATTGGTTTTCAATTTCCACGGGTATGGAAGTAATGCTCTGGAGCAATATTACTATGCTGATTTTAGGTTAATAGCTGAACGTGAAAATTTCCTAATCGTGCTTCCTAATGGAACTGTTTTTAACGGCAACCAGCATTGGGATGTTGGTGGAACCATTTTTGGCAGCGGAACCGATGATGTAGGGTTTACTGAAACATTACTGGATGAACTAAGTAGTCAATATAACATTGATCAAAAAAGAGTGTATTCGACTGGTATGTCAAACGGAGGGTATATGAGCTTCCACCTGGCTTGTCAGCTTCCCAATCGTTTTGCCGCTATAGCAAGTGTAACAGGGGCAATGACGCCGATATCAAAATTCAATTGTGCAATTGACCGCCCATTCCCAGTGCTGCAAATTCATGGTACTGAAGATCCTGTTGTCCCTTATAATGGTGCTACATGGTCCATTTCGATACCGGAAGTGCTTG
>JAGQWW010000219.1 GCA_020436955.1 Saprospiraceae bacterium
AAGGTATTGAACGGGAAAGACCCTTTATAGACCTTATTTTTAAAAATAAGGGTTGACAATTTTAAAAAAATGGAATTAATGGGGCTTTAACATATTGATAATCAAATATTTTAAAGGGTTCAAATAAAATGGTTGACTATCAAAAAATGCCGGACGTAAAGTTGGAGAATTTTAATAATCGATTGAATGACCATGGAAAGTTTAGATGGTGATTTTAATCCCTTATATTTTTAATAAAGTTAATGCTTGGTTGTATAGTTGCCATAGGGCAATCTAGTGGGATGAAATGTCCGCAATTTGGTATCAATTTCAATTGCCCTTTTGGAAATTGAGCAATACCTTTTTCGGCAATTTCCCTTGTGTTCAATTTTCTTCTCAATAAGGGGCTGGGGATTAGTTTGTCTTCCAGTCCAAAAAAGGTAAGTACCGGCAAATGGATGTTTTTATAATCTTCAAATACCGGTTGGTCCAGCATGCCTTGTACGCATTTGGGTATCATGCGGGAAAAATGACTGTACTCGTCAGATTGCATCATTGATAATCGTTCTGCTATCATGCTTTCCAACTCCGGTGGGGTATTGGAAAAATTGGCTTCAAAATTTCTGCGCACCTGCTCCGGACTCAAATCTGATAAAATCTCAGGGGTGTACCATTGTTTAATGAGGTCGCCTCCTTCCCTTGTGAAGGTTTCAAATCCTGCCGGGGCCATCAGAATGAGACCTTTGAATACATCAGGATTTTCCAACACCATGCTGGCCGCTATTTGTCCACCCATGGAGTGGCCCACCAAGACGATTTGGTCCAGGCCAAGCTTTTCTATCAATAGTAATAGGCTATTTTTAAAAAAGTCGATTGTAAAGGGAAAATCTGATTTGGTTGATTTTCCATAGCCGGGCAAATCGGGCGCTATGCAGGTAAAGTGTTCTGCCAGGGGCGGCATTACTCTTTGCCAGCTTTTGCCGGTTGTCCCAAGGCCATGAATGAATAGTAAGGTGGTAGATCCACTGCCAGCAGATTCGTAGTAAATGTCTAGTCCTTTCTCCAAAGTTATTTTCATACGATGTAGCAAAGGTGGCAAGATAGGACATTATTGGCGCTAAGCTTGTCTTTTGGGTGGTTTCAAATTAATAGAAGTCAATACTATTCTTAGAGTATTCTAAAATATTAAAATTCAGTAATTTATGTTTAATTTTTCTATAAAAACATATCTTGGTCAATGATTCTAAATTATTGCCTTTTTCCGTTTGCCATTCTGCCTGGATTATATTTGGGTACATTCCATAAAATAAAAATGAATCATGGGAAAATTAGAAAATAAGGTTGCCATCATCACTGGAGGAGCCCAGGGGATCGGAGCAGCTACAGTGAAAAGATTTGTCGAAGAAGGTGCCAATGTTGCCATCTGGGACTTGAATGAAGAAAAGGGAAATGAGGTTGTTGACACCTATAAAGCATCCGGGCATAAAGTTGCTTTTTATAAAGTGAATACCACCAACCTGGAAGCTGTTGAAGCTGCAGCTAAAAAGGTTTTTGAAGATTTTGGAAGCATTGATATCCTGGTAAACAATGCAGGTATTACCCGTGATGCCACTTTGAAAAAAATCACGGCTGAGCAATGGCAGCAAGTTATTGATGTGAACCTGACCGGTGTCTTTAATTGTACAAAAGCGGTACATCCTTATATGATTGAAAACAACTGGGGACGTATATTGAATGCCTCATCTGTTGTAGGAATTCAAGGCAATTTTGGACAGACTAATTATGTTGCCACTAAATCCGGTGTCATAGGTATGACTAAGGTATGGTCCCGAGAACTTGGAAAACATAACATTACGGTGAATGCCGTAGCACCCGGTTTTATCAATACAGAGATGATGGCTACAATCCCGGACAAGGTGCTTGATATGTTTAAAGGAAAATCTCCACTGGGTCGATTGGGTGAGCCTTCAGAAATTGCAGCAGCCTATGCGTTCCTTGCCAGCGACGATGCTGCCTTTATTACTGGCACTACCCTAAGCGTAGACGGAGGCGTCAGAATATAACTCCCCAAACCCCAAAATACCAACCCCAAAAATCCTTACACCTAACCTTATTAAAAAATGCGCTCCAAACTTCAAAAATTTTCTCAATTCGCAGAATCGTTGTTACCTCATGAGGTAGCATACCTGCTGTCGATTGAGAATTTTGAAGATGCCGAGCGGTTGCAGATTTTACGTCGGATAGATGGCTTTGTGAGAAAGATGAATCCCGGTCATTCCTACGATGAGGCTATTGATAAACGTAAATATTCGCATCTAAAAAATTGGATAGAAACCAGGTTGGAGGGTATTGATGTTGATGTGCAATTTGAGTGGATGTCTGACATGGAAAGGGAAATCATGACAGATTCCATCCAACCATCGGGTGAGAAAAGGTTACTCAAGGCCTTAAAGCAATACACACCTTCAAGTTTCTATTTTACCCGATTTTATGACCTGCTAAAAATGTACCGCCATTTTTTACTTATACGGATGCGGTACAACGATCATGCACTGGTAGAAGCCTACCTACAGGAAAACCAGGAAGATTACGATCGTAATGTGCAAATACTTGAAAAATTGCATGAAGCAACCGGAGACATAGTGCACCATTATTCAGGTAGGAAAAGCGAAAGTCACCAATGGGAACGTTGGCTCAATAGTGTTTTTTACGATGAAGCCCTGGATGGTTCTATTCGCTACATGGCTTTTATCAGGCTTGCCTTCATGCAGTTTAATTACGGAAATGTTGACGCGCTGGTAGAGCCGCTCAATTATCTGGACGAAGCATTTCAGGATGGACAATATTATTCGGGCAGAATATTGGCCAATTATTACAATACTCGTTTGATGTTGCATTCCAGATTTGGAGAATATCAAAAAGCCATGTTTTACGGGTATTTGTCTATTCGCAATAAGACGCATGATTACATTTTGTATGTCAATAATTTGTGTGCGGTATTGCTGAGATTGGGTAAAAATGAAGAAGCGCTGGAATTGATGAAGGTAGCTTCACCTGAAATGAAAAACACTAAAAACTATCATAATAAGATAGGATTTGTTGCCTTTTACATGGAAAGTCTCATTAAAAACGACCTTTTTAAAAATGCTGAGAACTACGGAAACACCTATTTAAAAGCGTTTGAAAATGAGATACTCCAACATCGCTGGCATTTGTTTTTCTCTGTCTATTTTGAAGCACTGTTGCATAGAAATGATTTCACCAAGATATTCCGCCTTGCTAGAAAGTATAAGTTGGTAGAACGCGATAAAGCCTATGAAAATAAAGCCAACTACCTGCCTACCATCCCTTGCCTGCTGGAGATTGCAAAATACCAGTCAGGTTCTATCCGGGAAAAAGAACTTAAGCAATTTTTGCAAACCAGATTGGAATTAATGCCGACTGCTTCTACAGATCGATATGTAAGATTACTTTCGGGTATTAACCCGATATTGAAAAAATTGGGCCTTGGAGAATTAAAAATGGATGCGAAGATGAATATCTAAGAGCATTTGATGTAATAATGTTGTTTTTGGTATTATTATTGTTAGAATGAAAATACCCACCCAGATAGCTTCAATTTAATAACTCATCAAGTAGAGATAGCCAAAAATATCTGACCCTAATCAGAACCAAAGGTCATGTATTGTTTTATGCATGGTCAACATATACCCCCTTTGCTTTTGGCATAACTGTTCTCACGAAAATCTGAACAAACACCCGTATTCGGTTAAAACACCTTAGACCTCAAAACCAAATGGTGGAATTTATTTCCAACTAAACAGGGCACTCTGTTATGGGTGTACATCGTGTTCATTTGTCCGAAGCGGTCGAGATAAGCAGTAGGCGGCTGATTGATTCAACCAAACAGGTAGCCAAATTCCAATAAAAGGAAGGCTATTCCAATCAGATTCGTCCATATGTTTCCCCTTGACTATAGTGATGGATGCCCGCAGAGGCCCGTTTCTAACAAGATTTTTTAAAAATTTATAAGAAGTATAAATCAGCATCTGTTGGTGAACACATGTAAGGCACCACGCTTTTTTTAACAGGCCTTTAATTAGGCTTAGGTATCTCACTCACGACACCTTCGAGGAGGTGATACAATTTGGGATCCTCTGATACATCCTTAGGTCTTACTCGCTTAGGTAAGCAAAGAGAGAAGAGGAAATCTTTTTTTGAAGGAGGACCAAATTGGAGCCGGTTCGTATTGCGAGCCGGTTTTTTTTATTTTAAAAAATTAGGATTTGAAGGTAATTGATTAGTTTTAAGTCAATTATCACCCTTTCTCAAAACCTAAAATCTACACCATGGAAATGAATTGGATTGCTATTCTTGTTGCCGCATTAGTACCAACTGTTGTTGGATTTATCTGGTACAATCCGAAAACTGTTGGCACTGCCTGGATGAAGGCAGCTGATATGACAGAAGAAAAAATGCAGGGCGCCAATATGGGCGTAATCTTCGGCGTCTCCTTCGTTTTAAGCGTTATGTTAGCCATGTCTTTAATGCCGGCTGTAATTCATCAGATGCACATAGAGTCCCTGTTTATGGATGCACCCGGCCTCGACGACCCAGCTTCAGAAATTAGCCAATTAAAGGCAAGCGTTTATGAATCGTTGGGTACGGCTTATCGCTCGTGGGGACATGGAGCTCTTCATGGGGCTATTCTTTCTATTTTTACCATCCTACCTGTCATGGGCACCAATGCTCTTTTTGAAAGAAAAGGATTTAAATACATTGCCATCAATATGGGCTATTGGATCATTACCATCTCAATTATGGGAGCTATTATCTGTGGATGGCAGTAAGGATTGTAGGAGGTATGAGGTATGGGGTATGAGGTATGAGGTATGATATATGGTATATGGTATATGATTTATGAGGTTATAGATTTCATATATCATATCCCATATATCATATCCCATATCCCATATCCCCAATCCCTATTCGAACCAATTTTTCTCAAGAGTGCAACCAATTTTTCTTAGTTTGCACTTATTCTTATTTGAAGATTAAAACGTAATAGTGTATGAAACTGAGACTTTACTTACTAGGAATCGTTTTTTTGAACTTTTTACTTCCCAAGATGATGTTTGCTCAAACTGGTCTACAGGAGCCAGATTCTTCTTTTATCCTTCAATGCAATACTATCATCAGTTCTAACGAAGGGTTTACACCCCACTCATTCCAACCCGGTTTTCCATGTGGTACAATTGAAAACAATTTATGG
>JAGQWW010000220.1 GCA_020436955.1 Saprospiraceae bacterium
TTGGTGATGACATAGGCATGTTGGGTAGGGGCGATGTTGTAACTTACCCTGATATTTTCCATCGCTTCAAGGTCAGGAAACTCCTGTTTTATTTTTTCAATGGAAACTACGAAGGAATATCGACCACACATTTTATTGCCTTTTTGTAATGCAAGTTGAAAGCTAGTAAAATTTTATTAGAGCCAAAAGAGAAGAAGATGAAAATTACTTTTTGGCAAATGGAGGTCAAAAAAAAGGCCTCCCGAAGGAAGCCTTAATTTTAATATGCTCTTGCAAAAAGAACCCTTTGTTTGGATGGGTTTCCGGTAAGAATACACTTCCCTTCCTCCATCTCATTGTCCACCGGAATACATCGAATGGTGGCTTTGGTGAGTTCTTTTATTTTTAATTCTGTTTCTGTAGTTCCATCCCAATGGGCTTTGATGAAGCCTCCTTTTTCATCCAATACCTTCTGGAAGTCATCAAAATTATCAACCACTGTTGTCTTTTGCTCACGGAAAGCTTTGGCTCTGTTGAAAAGGTTGTTTTGGATTTCTTCCAAAAGGTTTTCAACATAGTCTTCAATTCCCTCTAAAGGAACGGATGATTTTTCCTTTGTGTCCCTGCGTGCTACTTCTATAACTCCATTCTCGAGATCCCTTTTGCCAATTCCCAATCTCACCGGAACACCTTTCATTTCGTATTCGGCGAACTTGAAACCAGGTCTTTCCTTTTGATCTTAATCATATTTGACTGAAATACCTTTGGCCTTAAGACCGGCTGCAATTTTATGGGCAACTGCATCAATTTCTTCGCCTGGTTTAGGAATCGGAACAATTACAACCTGTAATGGAGCCAACTTTGGAGGCAATACCAATCCATCGTCATCTGAGTGTGTCATGATCAAACCACCGAGAAGCCTGGTTGATACTCCCCAGGAAGTAGCCCAAACATATTCTTGCTGATTGGATTCATTTAAGAACTTCACATCAAATGCTTTTGCAAAATTTTGACCCAGGAAATGCGATGTGCCAGACTGCAATGCTTTCCCATCCTGCATCAAAGCTTCGATGGTAAATGTCTCATCTGCACCGGCAAATCTTTCATTGGCGGTTTTTACACCTTTAACTACCGGCATGGCCATCCACTCTTCAGCAAATTTTCCGTAGATGTCCAGAATTTTTACGGTTTCTTCCATCGCTTCCTCTTTTGTAGAGTGTGCAGTATGGCCTTCCTGCCATAAAAATTCTGCTGTTCTTAAAAAGAGACGGGTACGCATTTCCCAACGTACAACATTGGCCCATTGGTTGACCAAAAGTGGTAAGTCGCGATAAGAATTGATCCAGTCTTTATATGTATTCCAAATGATGGTCTCAGAAGTTGGTCTAACAATAAGCTCCTCTTCCAATTTTGCTTCCGGATCAACTACAACCCCACTTCCATCAGGAGCATTCATCAATCTGTGGTGAGTAACTACCGCACATTCTTTTGCAAACCCTTCCACATGTTGTGCCTCTCTGCTCAAAAAGCTCTTTGGAATAAATAGTGGGAAATAGGCGTTGACATGGCCGGTTTCTTTAAACATTGAATCCAGCTGTTGTTGCATTTTCTCCCAAATGGCAAACCCGTGCGGCTTTATTACCATGCATCCACGCACAGCAGAATAATCTGCTAGTCCTGCTTTGCGAACTATATCATTATACCATTGAGAGTAGTCTTCCTGCCTGTCAGTAATTTCCTTTGCCATAATCGTTTACGCTTTAAGAAAATGTTAATCCTTGATTTTCAAATAATTATAGCCCCTTTACATTAAACCTTAAGGTTTTGAAATTGTCTTTTTAGTGAACCTTAACAGCAGGCGAAACCTACTTTAATTTGGTGTTAACATAAAAAGAGGCGCAAAAGTAATAATTTCGACCTGCATTCACTCGAATTGAGATTACTATTACTTTAAATCGATCTTTATGAAAAAGAGTTTCATTTATAATCTAATCATGCTGATTTTCTTGCTGCCTACGGGAGCAGTTTTCGCTCAGTATGATGACCTTTATTACGACCCGAGCACCGACGCGGACTCATACGGTTATTCTTCTCAAAAAGATTATAACAACGATAAAAATTACGATGATAACAATTATCGTAACGATGATTATGATAATGAAGATTCGTATGGGTACGACGATGACAACTACGATTATGCGGATGATTATGATTTTTATTACACGTCCCGCATCAGAAGATTCCATAGACCTTATTACGGGTTCTCCTATTTCGACCCTGTTTATGTAGACATGTTTTATTATGATCCATTCTACTGGTCACCCGGTGTAACTGTAATGATTTATGACAATCCATGGTCCTATAACAGATATAGAAGATGGAACTCCTGGAACAGATGGAACAGAGGATATTATGGTTGGAATTCCTGGAACCGTGGTTATTATGACCCATGGGGCGGCTGGTATGGAAATAATGTAACCATTATTAATAACTATGGATATGGTGGATGGAATTACGGTTGGAACAATGGTTATTATAATGGTTGGAATAATGGCTGGTATGGATACAATTACTGTCCACCGACCTGGGGTAATGGTTATGATTATAATACACCTTCCAATAATGTATATTATGGTGCAAGAAAAACCGGAACTGTAAAGAAAAGCGCCGGGGCACCAGTAAGAAATCCTAGGCCTGACAGAACAGATCGTGCACCCGACCCAAATGTTAGCGAAGGAAGAACAATTGATGGTGTAAGAAATAATGGCGTGGACAACCCTGTATCAACACCAAATACCAATAGAAGTCCTAGAGACATCAAAAATGAAAACACGGTACCTAGTTCTCGTGAACCGTCCAATACTTTCCCTGACAGGAAAAGAGATGTGAAATCCGATGATCCTACCGACACTCCTATTAGAGATAATAACAGTGTAAGTCCTCAAAGGGATAATACCATCAGAAGAGAGGAGCCTGCAAGGTCGAGAGATCAGCAATCGAATGGTTTAGACAATAGTAGTCGTGATAACGATCGTACCACTCGCGATCAATCATCCAGCAGGACAAGGGACAATAATACTCGTAGCAACGATAACAATACGAGAAGCAATAGAAGTTACGAACAACAGAATTCGTCTCGTACGCAGGATAATCGCTCGAGATCATCTGCTCCAAATACGGACCGTTCTCGTAGCAGAAGTAACAGTGGAGGTGGCTATGACAATAGCAGAAGCAATTCTTCACGTTCCAGTGGTGGTGGAGTTGACAGAAGCAGGTCAAGCTCTAGATCTTCAGGTGGATATGACAGAGGAAGTTCAAGCTCTCGTTCCAGCGGAGGTTTTAACAACAGTAATAATTCTTCCCGCTCAGGAAGCTCAAGCAGATCTTCAGGCAGCCGCTCACGTGGTCGCGGAGGGGAGTAAAAAATAAACTAAAATATAACCAAGCGGGTGCCACGATAAAAAATGTCACCCGCTTTTTTTTGAAAAAATCCTAACCATGAGAAAGTACATCTTTACTATCGGAATGATAGTTGGCTTTTTTGCCATCGTTCATAGCCAGACCATTACCGATGCCTTGCGATATTCCTCTCTTGAATTCGGTGCTACCGGTCGTGCGATTGGAACCGGAAGTTCATTCGGTGTTTTAGGAGCTGATTATTCATTGATGGGTTCTAACCCTGCAGGTCTTGCAGCTTTTAGAAAATCAGAATTCACCTTTACAGGCGGTCTGGAAAATGCTATTACAGATTCACAATTGCAAAATGGTGAGTCTAATTTATTAGAAGAGGCGCGCTCCAATTTTACCGTTCATAACCTTGGGCTGGTATTTAGTGGTAAGCCGGTTGGATCCAAATGGAAAACTGTGAATTTTGGAATGGGTGTAAACCGCATCGCTAATTTTAACCAGGAATTTTATTTCAACGGATTTTCCCAGGGCTCTATATCAGATAGGTGGTTGGAAAATGCCACCGGCTATTTTCCAGATGAACTACCGAATGTCGATCCTTTTGAAACAGATTTAGCTTACCTCGGTTCCGTGATTTACCAAACGGCCAATAACTCAGGCACGGATACTTATTTTACAGATTACCAGGGAACAGGTGTGGCACTCGAAAAATCTCAGACAGTTCGAACCAAAGGGGGCATCACTGAATTTAATCTGGCCTTTGCCGGCAATTACAGCGAAAAGCTATATATAGGTGGTTCATTGAATATACCTTTTGTGAGATTTGAGGAAGAAAAGCGATATACAGAAACAGATGAGGCTGATGAGATTCCTGCTTTCGATCAATTATTGTACAATGAGTATCTGTCTACGACCGGTGCAGGGATTAATTTGAAGTTAGGATTCATTTATCGTGTAACGCAAATGATTCGGGTAGGTGCATCAGTTCATACGCCCACCAGATATGGCCTGGAAGATAGTTACCGCTCTGAACTCGAATATGACTTCACCGACCCAAATGTTTCGCCATTTGGGCTACAAGAGTCTCCGGATGGACTATTTGAATATAGTTTGGTGACGCCCTGGAGATTAAACGGAGGTGCTGGTTTTATTATCGGTAAGAGAGGATTTATCAGTGGAGAGGTAGAATGGGTCGACTATAGCAATATGCGATTTGATTTTGACAATGGTACTGAAGATGACCTAAGCTATGCAAGGGAGTTGAATAATGAAATTCAAAACACCTATCAATCTGCTGTTAATGTAAAAGTAGGAGGTGAGTTGGTCTTTGATATCTTCAGGCTAAGAGCCGGTGTTGGATTGAATGGTTCTCCTTATTTGAATGATAATACCAATCAAATGGTTTATAGTGGAGGATTTGGTATTAGAGAAAAATGGTTTTTCCTTGATTTAGCCTATCAAACCAGGAGCGGAGATGAGAATTATTTTCCATATCAGGTTGCTGCAGGGCCTGGACAGGTAGTTTCAACCAACTGGAGAAGAAGTTTATTTGCCTTAACTATTGGCTTTAAAATTTGATAGTGAGGGAGTTAGGTGATGTTTGAAAAAGAGTTTTTATTTTTTTTCAAAAATTACTTGCATGTTAGAAATAAAAGGTTCTATATTTGCACCCGCTTTTGAAAAATGATATAATTAAAAAAGTTTAATTATTGAATGTGAAACTTTTCGAGTTTCATACGTTTTTTAAAAAAGTTGAAATTTTTTTTCCAACTAGTTTGGAAATATAAAAATGCGGTTTACCTTTGCGCGCCATTTGCAAAGAGATTGCATTTGAAGATATAAAGTTGCGTTTTGAAAT
>JAGQWW010000221.1 GCA_020436955.1 Saprospiraceae bacterium
GGCCTCTATAACCAGCTCACAATCCCTGTAATCGTATATAGAATCGACAAAATAAATCCTTCCAAATATACCTTTGGCTTCCTCATCTGTCATTTTACCCTTCTCAACGAGCCTATTTAAAATACGCTGGATATCATCCCTCGCTCTTCCAAGTGCTGTTGGATTATTATCGTATAAAATCACGTCGTTTCCGGCTGTTGCTGCCACCTGGGCAATCCCTTTCCCCATCGAACCGGATCCCAAAACGCCAATCTGCATAATTTTGATTTTTTTGGTGTAGGAAATTTAGCTGGTGCAAAGAAAAGAAATCAAGAGGCAATTACCCTTTAAAAATTGCATTTTCCATGGAGAGTTCCCAGGCTTGCTCCCATCCGGTCATTGCATTAAATAAACGGACAGCAGAAAACCAATGCAGGTCAGCTTTCTTAATGACGGCTGTTTGTAATGTTC
The DNA here is from genome assembly GCA_020436955.1 of Saprospiraceae bacterium. GTDB lineage: Bacteria > Bacteroidota > Bacteroidia > Chitinophagales > Saprospiraceae > JAGQWW01. The sequence goes on from JAGQWW010000221.1 coordinate 451, forward strand.
CATTTTGAATCAGGCGCTCGCGACAGGTTCCTTTTAGAAGTGGTTGATACGGGGTTAGCCATTCATCACCATTTTTGAAAGCAACATTAAAATAGGCACCATCTGTCACTTTCCCTTCCTTTAAAAAAAGGAGAGCTGTCTTGTCAGGAACTTCTTTCTCAAAATTATTAATCCAAGCCCTGTCGGCAAATTTGAATGGATAGGTAAAAGAGCCTATTTCCTGGAAAACGATGTGGTTGAAAGTCGCTTTTTCGTAAGGTAAGACAGACAAATCATAATCGGAGGCGTCATATTCAATCCTGCATTTCAACCAACCATCCTGAAAGGTGGCCTGTTGTAAAATGGCTGAGAGATTATGGGGACGAGCACCGGGGAAAAGCGAAGAAAAGCTATACTCCAATCGAAGCTGGTGCCACTTGAGATGTTGTACCTTTTTCTCCCTGATGCATATGGTTTCTATTAATCGGGACATAGACTTTATCTATCATTTCCTGGTATTCTTCTTCAGCTTTACTTAAAGCTGTGATTCCACCGCCACTTTTAAAAATAAATTGATCACTTGACTTTTCCAAAAATCGAATCGCTACTGCACTATCAAGGTTTTCTCCATCAAACACCCCATAAATTCCGGTATAATATCCACGATCATAACCTTCATTATTAGTTATAATTTCGACCGTTTTCTTTTTAGGTGCACCAGAAACAGAACCAGCAGGCAACAAGGTGATCATCCAATCGCCCAGGTATTCGCGCCAATTTTCCGGCAATTGGCCACTAATTTCAGAACTAACCTGTAACAAAGGTCCTTTATGCGTTTCTATCTCTGAAAGGTATCTAAATTTATTGACCCTTACCTTTTTTGCAACCTGACTGAGGTCATTTCGCAGCAAATCAACTATCGTATAGTGCTCTGCCTTTTCTTTTTCATTATTCAAAATAGTCTCCACTGCATTGGGAACCCCGGCTGAAATAGTTCCTTTCATAGGGTGGGTAAAAATGGTGTTACCTCTTACTTCAACAAAACGCTCCGGGGAAAAACTAACGAACTCATCGTTCCAAAACAATTTAAACTTTGAAGCACTTTGTGTGAAAATTTCTTTGAGCGAAAGATTTGTCCTAATACCGGTAGGTTGAGTAAAATTCAGCAGATAGGAATTACCGTAGAATATTTCCTGCTGTACACGAGAAAAAATCTCTTGGTAATGACTGAATGCGACAGGATTTAATTCCCAGGAAAAACTTTCTTCAGTGCCTTGTATCAGGGCCGAATCTTCGCTAGACCAAATTGGGGTACTCACCATGCCCATTTTTTCCGACCAGTCCTTGAGTGGAACGATGACGGGTTTTTCCAACAAAAAATCGAAAAGGAAAAAGAAGGGTTCCCTTGCTTTTCCCAACTCATTGATAGCTTTCGCTACTTTTGCGGTCTCCTTCGTCTCAAATGGCGTATGGAAAAAAGGTTTTCTCAATTCGGCTTGTTTTGAATTTACAAAGATGAATAATAATTCTGACTCGATTTTGTTGATAGATAATTATGATTCCTTCACTTTCAATCTGGTGCAACTGATTGAAGAGGCTGGAGCGCTTAATTTAGATGTTGTAAAGCACGATGAGGTCACTTTCCAAAATGTTAAAACCTATGACCGTATTGTGTTTTCACCAGGTCCTGATATTCCATCCAGCATTCCGGTCATGTCCAAAATTTTAGAAGCTTTTGGCGATTCAAAGAAAATCCTGGGAGTATGTCTGGGACATCAGGCTATAGGAGAATATTTTGGTGCTACCATCTACCAAATGCCAGAGGTGGTTCATGGCATCCAAAAGGAAATCGAGGCAGGGAAAGGACATATTTTTGAAGGATTGACTTTTCCTTTAAACGTAGGCGTTTACCATTCCTGGGCCATTTCAGCAGTGAATTTGCCAAAAGAACTGGAGATCACAGCAGTAAGCAAGGACGGAATTATTATGGGCATACAACACCGAGACCTACCCATTACAGGTATTCAATTTCACCCTGAAAGTTACCTTACAGAACAAGGACAAGAATTGATGAAAAACTGGTTATCCTACTAACGAATGGGCATATGTTGGTCAGCGTGTTTTTCCATCTCCTCAATTATTCTGTAGGCTACTTCTAAAGCTTTATAACCATCTTCGATAGGCACTTTAACCGGTGTCCCATTCATAATGCTATGTCCGAGCGATTCCAACTCCATCTTGATAGCATTAACTTGCTCGATAGGGGGCATGCTGATTTCGATTATTTTTTTGCCGGATGGGGTATCCAAATCGAAGAAGGTACCTTCTGTCGGGCTTTGTGGGTCACCCTCGTCATACATACGCACTACCTGGGCATTCTTGTCAAGGAAGTCAAGACTGATGTAGGCGTCTTTTTGGAAAAAGCGCAGCTTGCGCATATTTTTTAGAGAGATACGACTGGCAGTAAGGTTGGCAACACAACCGTTTTCAAATTCCAATCTGGCGTTGGCAATGTCCGGGGTTTCTGAAACCACTTCTACACCTGTAGCATGCACGGTTTTCACTTCTGAACGAACCAGGCTCAACAAGATATCCAGGTCATGGATCATCAAATCCAAAACAACAGAAACATCTGTACCCCTTGGATTAAACATTGCCAGGCGATGCCCTTCCACAAACATTGGATTCAATTCCATTTCTCCGAGTGCAAGGAATGCCGGATTAAATCTTTCAACGTGCCCTACCTGCACTTTCACACCTTTCTCTGAAGCCAAATCAATTAATTCTTTTGCTTCTTCAACGGTGTGTGTCAAGGGCTTTTCTATAAAAATATGCTTACCCTTTTCAAGCGCCAATTTGGCTATTTGGTGATGGTAGATAGTAGGCGTCACAATATCAACCACCTCTACAAGGTCCATCAGTTCTTCCGGATTGGTGAAACGTTTGATATCGTGTTCTTCCATTACTTTCTCAGCATTACGATCGCTAGGATCATAAAACCCTACCAACTCGTAAGTTTCGCTCGCCATTTGAATACATTTCAAATGAATTTTGCCCAAATGGCCCACTCCAAACAAACCAATTTTCAACATGTAATTGTAATTTTCCTCAAAGGTAGCAAGGGGAAGAAGAATCAAAAAATTAACGGTGAATTAATCGTCAACTATTAGCTTTGAAGTCAAATTTCAAATATTAATTATCCGATTATGGCAGTTCGATATTTTTTATTGCTCCTTCCATTTCTAGCCATCTCAAAGCTCAATGCTCAAATTCAATCCGGGCCAATGTTGGGGTTTGTAGATATGATGGAAGCCAATATCTGGTTACAATCAGCAATGCCTGCCGATGTAAAAATTGTGTATTGGAAGGCTGATGAGCCTGGCGTAGTTTACGGTACACCTACTATTACAACTGTTGCAGGCAATGCTTTAACTGCTCAATTTAAAATTGGTCCAATTGAACCAGGGACCAATTATGGATATGAAGTATGGGCCAATGAAACTAAAGTCAGTTTCCCATATCCTCTTACATTCAAAACACAGGAAATATGGAAATGGCGTGGTGATGCACCAAACTTCAGTTTTGCCTTTGGCAGCTGTTTTTATGTAAACGAACCTGCTTATGATCGTCCGGGAAAACCTTATGGACAAAACTTTGGTATTCTCGAGCAAATCAAAAAACAAAATCCGGATTTCATGATTTGGGGCGGAGACAATGTGTATTACCGTGAGGTGGACTACAACAGCACATCTGGTATGAATCACCGATATACCCATACCCGCTCTTTGCCGGCATTACAACCATTGCTTGCAGCCATGCCCCATTATGCCATCTGGGACGACCATGATTACGGGCCCAATGATTCTGACCGTTCCTATCCCTTAAAAAGAGAAGCACTGGAGATATTCAAAAATTTTTGGATAAACCCCAATTATGTGTTTGAAAACCAAGGTGTTACCGGTTCTTTCACATATGCAGATTGCCAGTTCTTTTTATTAGATGATCGTTGGTGGAGAAGTCCAAATGAGCGTAAAAAAACCGGCGACCGTGTCTATTTTGGAGAAGACCAGTTAACATGGCTCATCGATGCACTCTCCTATTCAGAGGCTACTTTTAAATTCATCGTATCAGGAGGGCAAATATTAAATCCGGTACCTGTTGTTGAGAATTACTCCAATTTCCCGGAAGAAAGAGCTCGATTATTAGACCTTATAGAAAAGGAAGACATCAAGGGCGTAATCTTTTTAACCGGCGACCGTCATCATTCATCCCTCACCAAAATAGACCGACCTGACACCTATCCTTTGTACGATTTGACTATCTCTCCCCTTTCAGCCGGAGCCGGCGCACAGAAACCGGTTGAAAAATGGGCGCCATTCGTAGAAGGCACATCAGTAGAAAGAACCCAAAACTTCTCTACCCTTTCCATTTCAGGCACAAACGGAAACCGAATCCTAAAAATCAAAGTTTTCGATTACACCGGCAAACAACTGTGGGAGCGGGAGATTAAGGAGGGGGAATTGAGGTGAACAGGGGGTGGAGGGTGAATGGGTAATAGGTGAATGGGTAAAATGGGTGAATAGGCCTTTAGAAGTGACGATTTACGAGTGACAAGTGACGAACTCAGAACACCATCCAATTTGCCGCCCTCTAGAGGGGGTTGGGGGGTGATTGAGTACATGAATTAAGAGGGAAGAATTTGGATAGAAGATGAAAGATATTTACGAGTTACGGTTTACGATGTACGACTGCATACCGAGTACCGAATACCCAGTCACAACCAATCTGCCGCCCCCTAG
>JAGQWW010000222.1 GCA_020436955.1 Saprospiraceae bacterium
ATTGTCTTTTGAACCGTCGTCGACCAAAATAACCCTTGCAGGTTTTATCGATTGTTCCATGAGGGAGACCAGCGTTTTCTCCACAAACTCTTCCTCGTCTTTAGCTGGTATGATAATCAGAAACTTCACTGTTGCTAACTTCTTTTTTCTTTTCTAGTAAAATTTTCACAATTCGTTCAGTTGCCTGCCCATCCCATTTAGGTGGAACTTGGCCTTTTTTGTAAGTTCCATCAAAAATGGAGGTAATTACTGCATGAATTTTCTCTATATCGAATGGCATCAACATATTGCTGCCTATCTCAATAGTAGAAGGCCGCTCTGTATTTTCTCTAAGCGTTAAGCAAGGAACTTGCCGAAAAGTTGTCTCTTCCTGAATTCCTCCGGAATCTGTTATAACAAATGAACTATTTGCAATTAATTTCTGGAAGGCGAGGTAGTCCAGCGGTGGCGTTAGAATTACTTTTTTATTTTCTTTTAACTGTTGATCCAAATCATACTTTTCCAAACTCTTCATGGTTCTTGGGTGGATAGGGAAAACTAAAGTTCCTCTATCAGTTATATGCTCAATGACTTGTAACATCTTTTCCAAACCGTCCTTATGGTCGACATTGGAGGGTCTGTGCATGGTCATTAAGGCATATTCGCCCTTTTTAACTGCTAGTTTCTCAAGAATAGGAGAGGCCTGAATGTCATCTTCAAAGGCAACCAGTGTATCGATCATCGTATTGCCTACAAAATGAATTCCGCTATGGTCCTCACGATCCTTTTTCAAGGTATCTAATCCACTTTGTTCCGTAACAAACAGTAAATCAGAAATGGCATCGGTCATAACCCGGTTGTGCTCCTCCGGCATACCCCTGTCATGTGATCGAAGACCGCTTTCCAGGTGCGCAAGTGGTGTATGTGTTTTATTTGCAGCAATGGCAGCAGCCAGGGTAGAGTTCACATCACCCACAACAACAACCAGGTCTGGCTTCCATTCAGAAAAATACTCACTTAGTTTTATAATGATTTGTCCAATCTGCTCGGAAGGATTTTTTCCTTGCATATTTAAAAAGACATCAGGCTTTTTTAATTGAAATTGCTCGAAAAAGAGCTTGGACATATTATCGTCATAATGCTGGCCGGTGTGGATAAGTTTATAATCAAATTGGCCGGGGTATTTATTGAACTCTTTTTCAAACTGAGTGATTTTTATGAAGTTGGGTCTCGTACCTACTACTATCACAATTTTCTTCACAATGACTGCTTTTGGGGTATTATAAAGTTCTTTAATACCCTGCAAACGTAATGAAATTCATGCAGTTTCATATAGTAATCCTTATTTCCCTAAATTATTGTAATCGCAAATCAAGGAATTGGAATATTCGAGGTTGAAAAAGGAAGCTGCTTAAGATTTATGGAAGGACTTTAAGGCATTAGGATACCTTTCGAAAAAGGCATTCCATTTTTTATATACTACATGCGTTTCATCAGGAATATTTCCCAACAGGGTAGTAAAACGGTTTTCCAAATCATCCAGGTCCAAATGATCCATTCCCCTTTTTTCCATGCCTCTCCGGTTCAGCTTTAAAATCCTGGCAGGACTACCGGTTACAATTGCAAAAGGAGGCACATGTTTGGTCACAGTAGCATTCATACCCAGGAAACAGGACTCACCTAATGTTGTTCTTTGGTGTACAACTGCACCCACACCGGCATTCACATAATCCTCCAATATACAAACGCCGGCAATTTTTGCTCCACCGGACAAGATGACAAAAGAACCAATCTTACAATCGTGCGCTACATACGCATGTGGCATAAAATAACAGTCATCTTCAATGCTGGTCAAATCTGTCCGCATAGGCGACTGGATATGGACATATGATTTTAAAGTATTCCTGTTTTTGATGTTGATGAGCCCATCGGCACGAAAGGGAGGTTCACTGCCGGGAATATCAGCGGTAAGACCGATGGAAGAGAATGGGAAAAATTCATTCTGGTCTCCGATGCGGATATTGCCTGAGATTACAACATGATTCCAAATTTTATTGTCATTGCCTAATGCAATTGAACCATCCAAATAAGAAAAAGGACCAATAGTATTGCCGGTTCCCATGCTTACATCAGGGCCTATAAAAGCGGATGGATGTATGGTGTTTCCCGGAAATCTCATAAGGTTATTTTCTGCAGTTTATTTTGCAATAGGAGGACTGAACAAACAATCATCCATGGTTTGGACCAGTTTTTTTGTCAGGGTTTTACGTTCAAAAGCACGAATTTCATTGTCATCACTGTTGAGTGGTGATTTTTCCTTCCAATTTTTATACAAGGTAAGAATGATTTTTTCCAAACTGCCTTCCTCTTCAAAATTACAGGTGAATCCGGTTTTCGTTTTTTGAATTGCCTTTGAAATATCCGCATCATCCGGACAAATTCCTAAAATCGGTTTTCCCAGCGCCAGGTATTCAAAAAATTTACCAGGTAATTGGGCCTCTGCATTCCTGGAATTATTTACCACCAGCATTAAAACGGAGGCTTTGTTGTTTTCTTCAATGATTTCATTGTGCTGAAGCCAACCTCTTTCAGTTACTTTCTTTTTTAAAAAGTCATATTTTGAAATGGCTTCCATAATGAGGGAATCGACGGCACCGATCAAGTGCAATTCAAAATCCTGATTGAAATCCTGATTTTCCTTGCAAAGCTTATCCAGCACTTTCCAAAAATTTTCCGGGTTTCGGATGAAATTTAAAAGACCGGAATGATAAATGGAGAATTTTCCACTATGCACAGGTCGTACCGAATCAAAATCGTCCTCATCAAATCCATTTGTAATCAATACTTCCTTATTGCGGTCGAAAGACTGAAATTCTTCATGAGAACTCGGGCTTACCATGATGACACGGTCCGCATGGTCCAGGACCTCTTTTTCAAAGCGGGCATTCTTAGCTTTGGCGGCCCGGCTCATAAAAGTATTATGGAGGTCAAAGGTCGACCATGGATCACGCATATCAGCCATCCATATGAGCTTCGGAAATCGCTTTTTTAAACCCAGGCCAATTAAATGCATTGAATGGGGTGGGCCTGTTGTAATGACCACATCCACAGGGTTTTCCTGCAAATATTCTGATAGGAATTGGATAGAGGGCTTCTGCCAAAATACCCTTGGGTCGGGAATGAAAACATTACCTCTTACCCAGCCGGCAAATTTACTCATCAAATTGCCACCTTCCTTAGGGGTAGCCGCACCGAAATTTGCCTTCGCATCTTTATTGCCGGTTAAGGTCCTGTAAATAGCATAAGGTTCCCAAATCGGCCGTTTGATTTCAATAGCCTCCTTGGGGATGTCTTTTAATAAGGTCGGATCTTTGATGCCAAAATCCGGATCTTCAGGGGTATAAATGATCGGGGTCCAACCAAACGATGGAAGATATTTTGAAAATTTCAGCCAACGTTGGACGCCACTCCCACCGGAAGGTGGCCAGTAGTATGTGATGATAAGTACCTTTTTTGCAGAACCGTCCATCAAATATTCCTGTCGTTATTTTTTCTTCTTTGTTGGTTTTGGACCTTGTGTTTCTTCTGTTCCGTCCTCCGGCAATTCATTAAACCACTGGTAACCTTTGAATCCAAACAATCCTAAGAATGCCAATAAAAGAATGGAGGAACTGATGTAGGAAATCGTCTCACCCTTTTGGAAAGATTCCGGATTGAACTCAAAGATTACCTCATGCTGTCCGGAAGGTATTTTCAAACCTCGAAGACAATAGTCCACTCTGATATGTGGTGCTTCATTGCCATCAATGTAGGCCTTCCAACCTTTGTTAGGGCCATACCAAATCTCAGAAAAAACTGCGAGTTGGTCAGCCGATGAATTAACGGTATAAGTCAATTTATTAGGGGCATAATTGGTAAGGCTTACGGTACCCGTTCCGGCTCCATTTAGACCATTCACATAACTTTCAAACTCTTTGTGTACAACTGCGGTGGTAGCCGGGTCAAAATTGCTAAGGGCTTCAATCTCCTTGTTGGCATTATCTACCAGTTGAATATTTCCAACAAACCATCCATTGCCCATGGCTCCCTGGTTCAATTGCGCTTTTTCTTCCTTGTTAATGATGTATTTGGTGTTCAGCATATTGAGCACCTGCTGATTTCCTTTGGTAATATGGTAATCAATCATATCCTGGTAACGCTGCAATTTTGCAGCATGGTACCCACCGATTGTTTTATGGAAATAAGAAGATTGTGCTGAATTAAATGTATTGATACTCAAATCAAGGACACGGTAGTATAAATCCGGATCCTGCATGATTTGCTGATCCACTTGTCTTGGTGCGAAGTTTTGCTCGTATTGACGTTCCGTAACAAAGGAGTCATTATCAAGGTATCTTTTTCCTACCATGGTCAGGTCAACCGTAAAAAGCAAACCCAAACCGACAAACAGGACCGTCGATTTGACCTTATTGTTATAATAGGCCCAAAGTAAACCTGCAGCAATGGCAATTATGATAAAAGAACGGAAACTATCTGATTGCATCAGGCTTTTTCTGTCTTCCACCAAAGCTGAAGCTGCTTGCTGATATTGAGCATCAACTGCCGCTGTGAAGTCAAAGAAGGAAGAACCAAATAAAGCAAAGAATAGACATAATCCGCCTGTGATTCCGGCTGACCAATACAATGCCGTTTTAAATTCCTTGCCATCAATTTCTTTATTCAAAATTCTTTGGACTCCCAAAGCTCCTAGAATAGGCAGGAATACTGCTCCAACCGCCATCACTGAATTGGGTGCTCTGAAGTTGTTGAACAAAGGGAAATAATCAAAGAATATTCTATTGAGGAATTCAAAATGTCTCCCCATTGAAATTAGAATCATTAATAAGGTGGCAATTCCAAGCCACCATTTCATTTTTCCTTTCACCAGGAACAAGCCCAGGACAAAAAGAAAGACGATACCGGCACCGAGATAAGGAGGACCACTTGTAAAGGGTAAACTTCCCCAGTATAATGGAGCCTTTGGGTTAGGTGTGCCTCTCATGAATTTTGCAATGGCCGAGCTTTTACTAACAGGCTCCTGGCCTGAGCCACCTACAATACCAGGAATCAAGCTGGACATAACATCCATGGTTCCCTGGCTCCATTGCATGGCGTATCCCCATTCCAAACCTTTGGTTTCACTGCTTGAAGTAACTTCACCTCTTGTTTCGAGGATAGGTTCGCCACGCATGGTA
>JAGQWW010000223.1 GCA_020436955.1 Saprospiraceae bacterium
GAAGGATGAAGTGCGGGAAGTGACCTTCAGTCCGTTGATTTTTGCCAGGGCATTGATGATCTCTTCGGTGATACCATCGCTGAAGTATTCATTTTCCTCGCTCGCACTCATGTTAACAAAGGGGAGGACAGCAATGCTGATCTTATTTGGTATGTTGGAACTGATTGTCAATGAAATGCCTTTATGTACCTGTCAATTTGAATGGCAAAATAAGGAATAAATTGAAGGTTGGGAAATAGGGCCTTCTTGCGGTGGTCCAGTATTCGCTTGTGATTTCTAAGGTAGATATTCCTTATTCAATTTCTTTAAATCTGGTCCCTGTCCAAACTTCATGGGAGACTTCACAATAAGGACAAAGTTCAATCATTTTTGTAGCAGGGTTGATCGCTCCAACATTGGCGATTAGTAACCGACTGTCTTTTCTGAATTCAGCACCGAGTGAAGTGGAATATCCATCGTAAATTTTTCCGGTAATTCTGTCTACGACCACACCACTTTGACAAGATGATCCACAACCCCAAATTACCAAGGTAAAATGCCCGGCAAAATTTATTCCTTTGGAACACTCTTCTTCAATTCGGGTATGAAACCTTTTAGCATCTGGGGCAGATTCGAAATCTGGTGCTGCTAAATTCCCGCTGTATACTTTGGTCGAAAATTCTTCAAAAGTAGAGGTGGGTTGGTATTTTTTGAAGATTTTAAATTGTGTTTGCTTATTATTTTTCCCTAAAATAACTTCATTTCGATATTTATCCAGGATATTAAAAGTAGGGTAGCGGTCAACCTCATTTTCCTTTAGTATAATAATCTCACTTGGTTCGCTCCCAAGGACTAAGTACGCTTCTGAATCTAATAAGGTATCAAACTCAATTTGGGTTTCATTTGAGTTAGACGTTGATTGGGACAGATTTCCGGGAGATATATTTCCAGTGTTATTTTGCTCGGATTGACAGGACAGCAAAATAATAATACTCCAAAATGTTAGCCATCGATCCATTTTAATACGTGTAAGTGACTGGATTATATCAATTTCTGGTCGTAAAGCCAGGTGTAATTTAGCTCAAACTAGCTTTTTTATTATCACCTGAACTGCTTCGGTTTCAAATTTTCACTGGCATTAATAGCAATTTCATGTATTCGGTTTTCCCTGGTTTCCGGTCGCTTGGCTGAAACCACCCAATGAAGCAGTATCTTTTTGGCTGATTTGCTGAGTCCTTCAAAGTAATCTTTTGCTCCCTCTTGATTTTCCAACGCTAATCGCAAATCTTCCGGGATTTCCAGCGCTTCAATGGCATCCAAAATGGTCCAGGAACCGTTTTCTTTGGCAATTTCGATACTTTTAAATCCTTCTTCCTGCATGAGTCCCTGGTCAATCAGGACTTCCACTTTTTCCTTGTTTATCCTTGACCAATTGCTCTTGGCTTTCCGTTTGGTAAAGTATTGCTTGTAACTTTCACCATCAATGGGTCTTTTGGTAGCATCTATCCATCCAAAACACAGCGCATGGTCTACTGATTCGCTCCAGGTCAGATTATGTTGGTCTGATTTAACCTTATACAAAATCAGCCATACACCATCTTTCTCCCGATGGTTCACTGCAAGCCAATTTCTCCAGTCTTGTTGGTCTGAGGGGCAATATTCTTCCGCGTTGTTCATTTTCAAATAGAGATTTCAGGTTGGGTGATAATTTGGAATAGCATAGGTAGGAGCATAATTGGTTATATCCAAATTATGCTCCTAAGTTCTTCTTGTTTAAGGCAGGATTTAACCAGCCATCCAATTTATCTAATCCTGCTTACCAATCAAAAATTGGGTCCCTTCCCAGATGTTTTCTTTTTTGGGAGGTTTGTCCCACTGCTGAAGCGTTTCAAATTCTTGAAAGTTGATTAGGCGGCCATCTTCTACGTGGTAGTATTCATATTCTCTCATCCAATCGGGGGCCTCGCTATCCGTTGGTTTTTCGTACCGGACAATATCAAATGTGATGTTGCGATCATCAATTCCGGTGAAGAAGATATTGAATTTTTGAATGTCCTTGATAACCTTATAATAGCTGTAACCTGAATTGACACTTCCATTTGAAATTCCTTTCTCAATTACCTTAAGGATAGGGCCACTCTTCACAATTTGGTGGTCAACCGTTACATATAATGGTTCACTATTTGATAAAATCTTCCGACGAATCAGCTTGGACCCGTCCTGAAAATGAACAGGGTGGGAGCTAAGTTCACCAATAACCTTCAAATTTTCGTCCAGGTAAAACAAGCGTTTTGGATTATCATCTGCCTTGCTTTTTACGCGACCGAGGATGAACCAACCATTGAAAGCATAAACGTTGTTACGGTTAATTTCCAAAATCTGGAAATCATCAGGCATTCCCGGAATTGCTCTTTCATTTCCCGCCTTGTCTACAAATAGCCATTCCTGGTAATCCTTTTTGTCTTTATAGGATTCACAAACGGCAGCATAATCTCCCTGGTAGGGACAGAAAATATCATATTTTGGTTCAATAACGATTTGCCCGTTAATTTTTGCAGTTCCTGACTTTCCTTTTTTAGTGTCTATGATGATGAAAATTCCACTTCCAGGGTTTTGTTTTTTGGCCATTTTAAAGGGAATATCCCGTTTCCATGGATCTAATGCTTCCGGAGTACGGAATATACTTCCATTGTTATTTTCAAAATAATTCTTCCCACTTCCTGCTCTGTATTGGTAAATCGTCGTGTCAAACAAGATATGTTTATCTGAATATTTTCGCTCAGAAAGATGTTCCCACTTCAGGAATTCTTTTGGACGAACGGCGAGTGCACTGTCTACACTGATTTCCGCAGCTCGGATTTTCTCTTCATTGAGTTTAAAATCTTTCTCTGAAATGGTAATTGTTGAGGGGAAATAGGAAGCGTAATAATAGCTTACATTTTTCGTGATTTTGATCGGCAGAGAGATGTCAAAAGGTCCGGAGAAATTGATCGCAACAGGTAGCTGACCTTCCTTTTTATCACCTAAATAATAAGACTGTTCGCTTAGCTTTATCTCATATTTGTCAAACATTACCGGGATTTGGACTTGACGGCCATTTTTGAATCCATATCTTCCACTGGGACTTTGAATGACCTGTGCATCACGAACGCCACCATCCTCTACAATTTTGAAAAATTGTTGTTTGGATATGCCAAACGGAAAGGGTAATTCGGGGTTCAATTCGAAATAAGCAAACCATTCTTCTCCGTTTTTTGTAGCAGGAATATAAACTATCTGCTTATCAGAAAATAAAGCGCCAGTTACATTTTTCATTCCTTCCATTTGGATTTCCATTCCTTTGGGTATATCCAGCGCTTTAATTTGCCGCTCCTTACCTCTTTCGGACAAAATCAATTGATTTTGTTGGTAGAGCAATTCAAAGGAACTCCCGGTTTTATTGCTCAGGACCTCCAATAATCGGCGACTACGACTTTGTTTGGGAGTCCCATCAAGGGCAAATGTTTCAACGATGGTGCGACCATCTTTTTTTAGGGTAGCGCTTATTTCCCCTTTTAAAAAGGCAGCAGAAGCATATTGAGCAGGGATCTCCTTGGCTGAAGGGACAAAATAAATTCCTGAAAGTCCATTTTCTGAAAACAGGACGGCACCTGCTTGCACCGCAACTACATTTTTAAATTTTCTGTTGCATGCCTTTCGACCGTTATAATCAAATACCTCAAAAGACCCTGGATATTGTTCAATCACTACGTACTGCGTACTGGCAAATTTTATGGGCTTTTCAAAAGAGGTGGTTCCTGCTATTCCATCATCATTTACAAAGGAATAACTGATTTTTCCATTTAGTTGTTCTTTTACTACAAAGCCCCCTTCAATAGCTGTGATGTCCTGATTTTTAATCTCTCCTTTTTTACCAAGCAAGATCAAATTGTCTTTTGTAGAGACAGATACATAGAGCTGTGGATCATTATTAAATCTAGTCTCGACAAAAGCTTTTTTTAGTGCTTTTCCTCCATTCACCAGCCAACTCGCACCAATGGATTTACAGGCGATTTCCGGTGTAATAGGCTCAGTGTCTTTTATATCGTATACTCGGCAGCTGCCAGTATTTCCTAATCCATAGATAAATTCATCAGTGTATTCATAACTATCCCAAATGGCAGGAAGCACTCTTTCTATCTCTTTCCAGGGTTTGGCGGGATTACTAATAACCTTCAAAACCCCTTTTTTGCCTCCTTCAAAGAACTCTACAAAAGGGACACCTTTCTTTTGCGAATAATTCCGTCCTGCTGCCGGACTTATTAAAATGGTGCCGTTTACTTTTCCCCCCTGGTAATAAACATAACCCAGCCCTACTTTTCCATAATTATCTTTGACACGGCAAAAGCTGAAAGCATTTTCATTGGTGCCGCTACCTACCAAAGCACTCCAGGTCATATCATAAGGAAATGTCCAGGCTTTTTCCCAGGCTTCGGCAAATCGTTCTTGCCGTTGAGCTCTGAGTTCTTCCAGAGAAGCTCCGGGACTTGAACAATCCAAGCCTGTACCTTTGCACCAATAACAATCTACCTTGACAGCTTGCTTGCCGTAGCGACCGCTTAACTTTTGATATCGGTATTGTATCCAGTTTTTTTCTGTTGGAGCCTTCACGATTGGCTCATACACCATTCTGTCTTCACTGATTTTACCACCACCATGGCAATATTGGCAGTCTTTACAGTTTTTATTGAGTTGGGCCGAGGCAGTAATAGAAGTGGTAAGTAGTAAAAGTAGTATCAATAAATTTTTCATAGACCGGGTTGCTTTCCTTGGAGAGTAGGCCAGGAATTAAAAATGTAAGTTGATAAATAAATTGTTAGGTTAATACCAAAACCGTGCTATAATAGTCTACATTAAGGCTTAAATATTAAAATTTTTTGAGATGAGATTCGTCAATAAAATTCATTGCTGATGCATACTTAATCCAACCTGAAGATCAACTCCTCAATTTCCATTCCCCGTGCATTTGCAAATCCTTTGTCAGTTCCAACTTTTATAAACCCACATTTCTCTAATACCTTTTGTGAACCCATATTGTCGAAGGCGACCCGTCCGTAGAGCGGTCTTGTAGGCTCTAGCGTAAGAAATGTCGCCAGGGCTTTTGAGGCGATACCCTGGCCCCAGTATGCGCGGTCTATCCAGTAGGTGA
>JAGQWW010000224.1 GCA_020436955.1 Saprospiraceae bacterium
AGGGACATTGGTTTCTGACTTAAAAATACCTATGGCATCTACTACTTCATCTCCGAGGACAAGATTCTCAAAATAGGCCACATTAAAATCTCCAGGTTTAATTTTAGGATGATTGGTATGTTCGTACAACATTTTGGCAAGACTCTGCGAACCATCCAGCAGGGATAATTCACCTGCAAACATTTTGGTCGAGAGCTTATACACCTCGTTTAATTCCAATTCTACCGGATGGGTAAAATGGTGGAAACCTTCCGCTTCAAAGGCACCTAAAAAGTAGGTCATCAAATATTCTACGGATTCCTCCGGCACTGATGATTCTGAACCTGACAGGAGTAAGGGTTCTTCATGGCCCTTGTTCCCTACCCTATGTGTTACCAATCCTTTCAGTGTTGCACTTGATTTTTCCAGCATTATCATGGTTATCCGGTTTAGGCCGCAAAAATGGAAATATTATGCGGTTTATTGAAAGTAAAAGCCCCCTAAAACGGAATAAAAAAAGCCCTTCGGAAAAACCGAAGGACTCATAAATAAATCTACCCGATGAAAATTCTGATAATTCTATCTCTTGATATAATCTTCTTTGGTGTAAGGATTCAAATTCTAATTAGTTTAGGATAGCCTCTTTTTTTTGTGTAATAACTTCTTCCAAAACTTCAGCATGGTCTATTGGCTTCCCTAATGGCAATCCCAACAGTTGGACATCTATATTTCTGGATTCGGCATTTTCTTCAAAATCGTAGATGATATCCAAAACATCCTGGTCTATGGAGACTGTATTGCTTGCATCAATGGTTACCTTGGCGTTATCAGGGATTTGATTTAATGCATTTAGGATTCGGCCCTTTTTAATAAAGGAAACCTCCTCAGAGAGCTGAATGTGTAATCTGCCATCTGCCCACACATCGTCAGCTTTGATAAAATAAGGATTGCGGAAACTTTCTCTTAAAATAAAGAAGATAGCGATGGCCAATCCGATTGAAATTCCTATCAGTAAGTCAGTTAAAACAATAGCCAATACGGTTGCTACAAATGGGATAAATTGATACCATCCCATTCGATACATGGCTCTGAAAGTAGCCGGCTTGGCCAATTTATATCCTACAACCAACAGGATAGCAGCCAAACTTGCCAAAGGAATCAGGTTTAAAATATTTGGGATAAACATGGCACAGCCTAGTAATAAAACACCGTGAAATACTGCTGCAGCTTTGGTCCTACCACCTGATTGAATATTAGCTGAACTTCTAACGATTACCTGCGTAACCGGAATTCCTCCAATCAAGCCCGATAAGAAGTTACCGGTGCCCTGAGCTAACAACTCACGATTTGTAGGCGTGATACGTTTGTATGGATCTAATTTGTCGGTTGCTTCTACACAAAGCAAAGTTTCCAGACTGGCTACCACTGCAATAGTGACTGCAGTTATCCAAACTGCCGGATTTCCGATAGCTGTAAAATCAGGCAAGGTAAAAAAGGAAACAAACTCGGTAGCTGATCCGGCAACCGGTAAGGTTACCAGGTGATTACTTGCTATAGCCAGGGTCTCACTGCCTGTAAATACAAGGTTAAACAAAATTCCAGCCGTCACCGCGACCAATGGTCCCTGAATCACATTAAAAAGCTTAACCTGCTTCATGAACTTCATCTCCCACAATAATAATATGCCCAGTGAGATCAGAAATATGGTAGTGGCGCCGGGGCTGATAGCTCCCAGCATGTAATAGAGTTCAGAGAATGAATTGTGCCCATCAGATTGCAAAAACGCCATATCTCCCTCATAATCAGCGTCATATCCAAATCCATGTGGGATTTGCTTTAAAATGATAATTACGCCGATACCGGCGAGCATCCCTTTTATGACTGAATTTGGAAAATAATATCCTATAATTCCTGCCTTGACTATACCAAGCAAAAATTGAATAACACCTGCCAATACCACTGCTAATAAAAACACTTCAAAAGAACCAAGATCCGTAATGGCATTCAAAACGATAACTGCCAAACCGGCTGCCGGTCCACTGACGCCTAGTGGAGAACCACTGATAACGCCAACCACTATTCCTCCTATAATTCCTGCAATGATTCCCGAAAATAAGGGAGCTCCCGAAGCCATAGCAATCCCCAGACAAAGGGGTACCGCTACCAGGAAGACAACCAGACTGGCGGGCAGGTCATTTTTCAGATTTCCAAAAAATCCTTTTCTAAGTTTTTCCATTGGGTGTAGATTTACTAGTGCCCAAAGAAACTATGGTACTATTAAAGGGAAATTAGAGTCGCATTAGAATCTCATTAGAAAAACAAAAGTGCATGGAATTGAATTGTTGGGAAGAATCTATTAATCTTGGTTCTCCCCTTTTTTAATGGACAATTCTACTTTGGTCCCCGTTGGGTGGTTGGCAGCAATGGTAAAATCAAAGCCATGCAAGTCAAATATCTTTTGAACAAGCGGAAGTCCAATACCAAATCCCTTAAACGAACGGGCATTGGATGCCCGATAAAATGTATGGTTAATTTTGTCCAATTCCGGAGTTGGAATACCAATGCCCTGATCGATAATTTTTATAGTTAGTCTATCCTTTTCATTGGACAGTGCAAAAATGACAGTTTGGTTGGAAGAAAACTTAATAGCGTTATCAAGCAAATTATAAAGCGCTGATTCTATGAGGTTTACATTAGCTTTTACAACCAACTCATCCATGTCATCAATATTATCAGGAAAGACCAATTGCACTTTATTGTCCGGATGTGAAAATGAAATGCTTCTTTGAACATCCATCATGATTTCATCCAGCCTAAATTCCTGATAAGTTAATTGACTTACATCTGCATCTGTTTTTGCGAGATGCAAGAGATTATTGACCAATTGATTAAGTCGGTTTGCTTCATCATTAATCTTGGTCAGGGATGCTTTATAATCTTCCGGAGAACGGTCGCGGGTCAGGGCTACATCCGATTCACCCAAAATGGCAGCCAGTGGATTCCGAATTTCGTGGGAAGCGTTTGAAATGAATTTCTTCTGAAGGTTAAAAGCATTTTCCAACCTTTCCAATAACTCGTTGAAAGTCTTGGCCAAGGCGCCAATCTCATCATTTTCATTGAGCACATCCAGCCTTTTATGGAGTTTGCTGGCCGTTATTGCATTTACCTGGTCTATTTTATTTTTAACAGGTGAAAGTGCTCTTCCCGAAACGAACATTCCTATTATAACAATGACAAGAATACAGCAAGGCAGACCAATGGCCAAAATGCGCCCCAGGTGTTGCAGTTTTGTCTTTCCAAAAAGATCCTCAGCTTGTACTATAATCACAAACCTTCCTCTTGGAACAAAAAAGATCTTCCCTGCGCCCATCATCTTTTTACCATTAAAATGGGATTCCCCATTTAAAAATAAATCAACGATAAAATCTTTTGGATAATCATTGAACAGGCTATCCATCAACAGTAAGGAGTCCTGCGTAATTTCCTTAACTATCTCCGTTTCATTGTCCAGGGTGTGCAAAAATTTGTCTCTGATATTACGATAAACCTCCGGCGCGAGATTTCCTTCTTCAAGAAAAAGCTGTTCAGTGATTTCCACCCTTTCATCCAGACGGGAGAAGAATTCACGATCGTGATATTGAGCGGTAAACAGGTAAATAAAAAGTCCAAGGGCCAACACCACAATGGTTGTTGCAGTAGAATAGGTCAGTGTTAATTTATCCCTGATTTTCATAAAGCGACCATTAATCTTCCCGCATTACGTAGCCCATTCCAACTATGGTATGAATCAGACGCTTGTCAAATTTCTTATCGACTTTGTTGCGTAGGTAGTTTACATATACATCGACAACATTCGTACCCGGGTCAAAATTCATATCCCAAACTTTCTCCAGTATATCATTTCTGGAAATAACCCGGTTCTTATTTTTCATTAGAAATTCCAACAAGGAAAATTCCCTTGCAGTCAATTTAAGTTCCTCGCCTGCCCTAATCACCTTCTTTGCATCCAGATCCATCATGAGGTCAGCCAAGCGCAACATGTTTCCTCCTACATTAGCGCTTTTTCGCCTCGTCAATGCTCTAATGCGTGCGAGTAGTTCTTTAAAATTAAAGGGTTTTACAAGGTAATCATCGGCACCGGTATCGAGTCCTTCAACAATATCATCGGCCGAACCCAAGGCGGTTAGAAAAAGTACAGGCGTCTCAAATCCATCCATTTGATGGAGTTTTTTACTAATCTCAATCCCATTCATTCTGGGTAGGATCACATCAAGAATAATTAGATCAAAGGTAGCTTCGTAAGCTTTTTGCAATCCCATAAGACCATCAGGTTCATGCGTTACCTGATACCCTGCTTCTGTCAACCCCCGAATCATCGATTCAGCGACCGGGATTTCATCCTCTACAATCAAAATTTTAATCATTGGCCGAGCTTTATTTCAGGACGGTTTCCATAGTTTCTACAATATTGTAAAAATCTGGATGCACCAGGGAATAGATTGAATTTTGACCATCCCTTTGCACTTTTACAATATTTCTGCTGCGCATGATGCGCAAATGATGGGAAGCGACTGCTTGTTGAATATCCAGACTTTCGAAAATCTCTGTTACCGTCATAGGACCTTTCGTCTTTAGCAGCATAATTACAGCCAAACGTATGGGATGCGCCAAAGCTCTTAAGGTCTCTGTTGACTCTTCCAGGAAATCAAAATCCATTGGTGATTTCATCAGACAGTTGTTTTCCACAAAGGTTAATAAAAAAATCTATATACTTAAATAAAAGGATTGGTTCTTGACTTTTCTGCTTTACCTTCACCTAGGACTGAAATAAATGACCATGGAAAATACCATTGCACAGCGGATCAAAGATTTCATTAAGGATTATCCTCCTTTTAACCTAATCGATAAAAAAGACCTTCGATGGATTGCTGAACGAGTCGTGGTCAAGTATTATACCCCCGGCCAAACAGTTTTTATGCAGGGTGACCCTCCGGGTGATTATATCTACATCGTGCGCGAAGGTGCCGTCCACTTATACCGCTCTGAAGGTGAAAAAGAACTCTTACTTGATGAATGTGATGAAGGAGATGTATTTGGAATAAGACCTCTATTAGCGAAGGAGCCCTATGCAACTACGGCCAAAGCGGAAGAGGAGTCTATCGTCTACGCAGTCAA
>JAGQWW010000225.1 GCA_020436955.1 Saprospiraceae bacterium
CCTGGGAAGTTTGAAGTTTGCTTTGACCGCTTTTTTAAAAGGAACATTCCTGACAACTTCAAAGGCCTTATTGTATTTCGATGAAAATTCATTAGCAATACTTTGACATACTGTATAGGCAAAATCTATTCTCGGAACAGCAAAAGCTTCTACTCGCTTCCAAATACCTTGTACCAGGGGCCTTTCCACCACCTCAGGTACCTCAGTAAAGTATTCATGGGCATCGTAAGAAACCTTTTTGCCCTTAAGTTTTGCAGCCAACAAGCCCGGCAAAATGCTATCCAGGTCAACCGAATTTACCAAATCAAAAGAATGAAACAACAGGTAAAAGAACAGCCTGATATTATATTCCAGGTAGAAGAGTTTTCCTTTTTTAAAAAATAGATTCATGCGGACCTGCTCAAAAGGTTGTCGTTTCAAGGCCCTTGAATCTGATCGCCTTCTTCCTATCAATGTCACTTTATAACCTGCCTGTACCAAAGTCGAACAAATGCGAATCATTCGTTGGTCGTAATTCAAGTCGTTTGTTACCGTGCAGATAATATGCCTCATGCTTCTTTGGATTTTACCTTATCTTCCTCTTTTATCAAGAACCCTTCTTCCAGCAAATAGGTCAAAGCAGTGAAAACTTTTTCCTGTTTATTAGGATGGAAGGATCCAATAATCTGTATTTCCGTTAAGGGCTCCCTTCGCAGCAGGTAAATGATTTTTTGTTTAAGCCTTTCCA
The DNA here is from genome assembly GCA_020436955.1 of Saprospiraceae bacterium. Taxonomy (GTDB): domain Bacteria; phylum Bacteroidota; class Bacteroidia; order Chitinophagales; family Saprospiraceae; genus JAGQWW01. The sequence continues at coordinate 728 of JAGQWW010000225.1, forward strand.
GGTCATCCGGGCTGATATCCGATTCAGTTCTGCCCAGACAAACGTCGCAGATGCCACAAGGCTTTGCATTTTCTTCTCCAAAATATTGTAAAAGCATCTGGTTTCTGCAGCGCGGTGTTTCGCAGTAATCAATGACTGCGTCCATCCGCTCTCTCGCTCTTTGTTTCCTGAAGTTATATTTTTCCTGGTCTATTGTTAGATCCTCAGCATTGACTCTTTCTTTTAAAAAGGTGAGCTGAGGGCTATCTTTCTGGGGGAAATATTCAATAATACCTTCTTTTTCCAGCAAAGTAAGCTGCTTGGAGAAAAGGGTAGGGTCAATTTTGGCGAATCCTGCCAACTTCTGTTCGCTGATTTTCACCAAATGGGAAAAAACCCCGGTGTGTGCACGCATCAAAGCCTTTAAAGTGCCATCTAGTTTCTTGTTGCGCAATTGAAAATCGTACAAAGCTTCCCTATCCACTTTTATTCTTGCCCGACTGGGTGTATATACAGCTTCACTGAGGTATAACCAACCATCTTGTTCCAGGATTTTCAGTGCATTGAGACTGGTAAGCACATCTAATTTATAGTTCCTGGCAAATTCAATAATATTAAAATCATAGGATTGACCTTCACCTCCACCAACTGCTAATTGATAATAACTACCCAAAGCACGATAAATCTGTCGAATTTGTGAAAGGGAGGGAAAACTCACCGTGTAATTCTCCTTGAGATTATCCTTATCAACTTCCTCGTATAATAAGACGGCAAATGCTTTTTTACCATCTCTGCCAGCTCTTCCTGCTTCCTGAAAATAAGCCTCCAAGCTATCAGGTAAATCGAGGTGAACAACAGACCGCACATCTGCTTTGTCAATGCCCATTCCGAATGCATTGGTGGCCACCATCACTCGGGTTTTACCCGTGATCCAATTGGATTGCTTGTTGGCCCGTTCTTTATGGTCCAGACCGGCATGATAAAAATCTGCTACTATTTTTTTTCGTTGCAAATCAATAGCTACTTCTTTGGTTTGCCTTCGATTGCGAGCATATACCACAGCAGAACCTTTTACATTCCTGAGGATTTCAGCCAATTTTACCAGCTTATTTTCTTCATGCAAAACGACGTAGGCCAGATTCTTCCTTTCAAAACTGGACTGGAATACATTTTCCTGAGAAAAACACAATTTGTCCTGAATATCCTTTACAACTTCAGGCACTGCTGTTGCTGTCAATGCCAAAAATGGGACCTTCGGAATTATCTCACGCAGGGTGGCTATTTCGAGGTAGGGTGGTCTAAAATCATATCCCCATTGCGATACACAATGCGCCTCATCTATAGCTACCAAATTGACATTCATTTGGGCTATTCTTTCCCGTGCCATTTCTGTCTGGAGACGTTCCGGACTCAGGTACAAAAACTTCAAGGCACCATGAACAGCATTATCAAATAAAATATCAATTTCACGATAGGAGAGGCCACTATGGATGGCAGCTGCTGGAATATTTCTTTTTTGTAATTGATCGACCTGATCCTTCATCAGTGCAATCAAGGGAGAAATTACAATGCAAATGCCTTCTTGTAAGAGTGCAGGTACCTGGAAACAAATGGATTTACCACCTCCGGTAGGTAAGAGTGCGAGGGTATCTTTACCTTTAATGACAGATTCAATGATTTCTGCCTGTTGTGGCCGAAAAGCATCGTATCCCCAATACTTTTTTAGAATATCTAGTGGCTCCAAGAGTTAAGATTGCCTGTTCATACAAAAAGCGAATGTAGGTTCTTTTTTCTTCGTTCCTAAATTCTGCAAAAAGTATCAATTTCAGGCAGCTTTTTCGCGGGATTTCCTGGCTTTTTTTTGTTCATTATTACTTTCATACAGACAATACTGGTCATATCGTAATCTGTCTTTCTCGCGCCAGATATCTTTTCCGATAGTACAAAGCACTACCAGTTCTTCATACAACTGGTTTCCTTTGTCAATTCTTCTTTCAACCCCTATGTCTCTTTCAGCCACTCGATCCAATTGTAAATTTACTGCCTTTTCAAACACCTGATTTGCTTCCTGAATCCTTTGCAGAACGTTTTCATTTACACCTACATCTGCTAAAAAATCCAACTGCCCTCTGGCCACTCTGACCACCCGCCTACCACAAAATATCAATTGGGCATCTGTCATATCACCCAGTTTATTAGCTCCAAACTTTCGGTATCTGCCTGAACGGTTACCAAATTTGGTGGCAATACGGGTCATCAGACTGCGAATAGAAGCTTTTAGGTTTTCCGCTGCTTCATATTTCTTCTCTGTAAGTAACATTTGGTCACCCAAAAATTCGTCATCATCGGGAAAATCACGGAAGGATTCACACATTTGGAAAAACTTCCTCAATTTATCTTCACCATAACCATATTCATTAAAATAGGGTAGGTCTTTCTTAGCAAGTTTGAGGGACTCCATGCTAATTAGGTACAATTCTGCATCAGGAAAATTATGCTTCCTTTGGCTGGATTGCTTTTTCATTTTGCTGCTGTCATTTGGTTATTGCAAATATAAATTACACGCCTATAAAAACCAAATGTTTCAAATTCAAATTAATTTGTTTCAAAACAAACAAAAAAGCAACTATTTAATTGAAAAGGCCATACTACTTACCCGTTTTGAAATGCTGCCGTCCGCATGCTGCTCTTCGAGTATCATGGACCTTGCCATTGGATTTTCAAATACCTCTTTCATATCCTTTATTATTCCAAAGGGGATTTTCTTTTGTTGGAGTTGTGTAGCCAGGGCATCGCTTTTCCAATCTTTAATCTTATCGTGCAAAAGCTCGATTAAAGCATCTCTTTTTTCAACCCGGTCCTGATTCTTTTTAAAGTTTGAAATCTCCGAATCCTTAATACCCAATACCATAGTCAGGTGTAAAAATTGAGCATCTGAACCTACTGCCAGCACAATTTGCTTATTATCTGCAGTCGTAAAGTAGTCGCCATAAGGGGCAATATTAGGATGCTGGCATCCCATTTTTTGAGGTACAAATCCTACATTTAAATAGTTTGAAGCCTGATTGACCAATGAAGCGATGGCTGCCTGATAGAGAGAAACTTCAACCAAACTTCCTTTACCGGTAGCTTTTCTTTTTAAAAGGGCTAATAAAATTCCTTCTTTTAAATGATGCGCAGCTATCACATCAATCAGCGCAACCGGCATCTTGACCGGATTCCCATTTGGCTCACCACACATATAAAGAAAACCGGCTTCAGCTTGCAAAACCACGTCGAATGCTGGTCTGGGATCATCGGGTCCAAATCCTGTTAGAGAAGCATAAATAACATTTAGGTTGCCTTGAACTATAGCTTCATATCCTAGAGAAAATGCTTCACATCGTTCTCTGTTAAAATTGGCGATGATAATATCTGCATCCTTGCAAAGTGCCTGAACCTCATCCAGGTCGGCAGAGTCCCTTAAATCTTTAAAAAGGACATTTTTACCCCAGTTGATGCTTGCATAATAAGCTGACACCGCCTTTTCAGCAGTTTCGCCCGGAACTCGCCAATGCCTGGTCACATCACCATGCCCTTTGGGTTCTATTTTTGTCACATTGGCACCCAATTCAGCAAAAAACATCCCTACAGAAGGTCCGGCCAGCACACCGGCCAATTCGACTATTTTCAGGTTTTTGATCCAATCCATGAATGATTATCTAAGGCTGATAATGAAATATTGGAAACAAATATAAGTGAAACCAAAACTCGATATGGAAAGGATTAAAGCTAAAAAAGGAATGAACTTAGTTTTGAGCCTTTTTAAATCCTTGCTTGATTCCATCAATGAGCTCCTTGAAATTATCAAACTCATTTCGGTAGGAGAGACCGGCACCATACCTGGTTCGCGTACCATTGCCAATTACCGTTTCCTGGCTGGCATAAGCTTTGATTTTAAGCCTTCTATCTGCAGTCAGTGCGTATTCAATAGTAAAGTCACCTGAAGTGAGTGAACCCTGGTTAACGCTGGTTCCCAAAGGAGAATTTTCATCCAAATTAAAAATAGTACCTACGCTTACTGACAATCGATCATTAAAGAAATAAGGCTGGAAATACAATTGCAATTCCTGGCCTGAAACCCCAAAGCTTTCATCACCTGCAGTGGCAAGGTCAACGTTTTGATAGGAAGTATATCCTATGTTTAGATCAATACCGGACAGGAATTTCACGTCGGTAACCAGATTGGACAGCAAATCAGAAAAATATAAGGACAACTGATTGGACAACAACTCAGTAACCGTATTAATAGTTACATCTGCACCATTGACATTATTGGTTGGATTCAAAAATTGTCCTGCTACAATGAGTCCAAAAACCTGACGGTTCAATTCGTTCTGGTCCTGCTTTAAAATCCTCAATTTACTTTGAGCATAATTTTTCAAGGACCCCTGCAAGC
>JAGQWW010000226.1 GCA_020436955.1 Saprospiraceae bacterium
ATCACCGTCTTGCAAACCCATATTAGCTGCACTGGAGTTATGTACAATATTTATCATAACACCTCCTACCTCATCGGCTTCAGGACCGGTTTTAGAAACCCCAAAAAACGGTTTTTCCATAATATCGAATGACTTTGCAAAATCAGTAACCTTGCCAAGAGTTGCGTCCAAATCCATTGGTTTACCGTTTCGAATCACACGCAAAACCACCTCGTCTCCGGGTTTGTATTCAGACAACAGGTCTGTAAGTCCATTTTCCTCATCCAACATGTCTTCGTTGATCCCAACGATGTAATCAAATGCTTCTATTCCGGCTTTGTCAGCAGCAGAATTGGCATAGACTCTGGTTACATAACTGCCATATGGATTAGGCAGGTTTAAAAAATTAGCTTTTTCGATGCTAATATTGTCCGTTTCAATACCCAGGAATCCTCTATCACAATCCAATTTTTCAATTTCAACACCAGGAATACTATTTGCGGAAAATCCCGAAACAGTACATAAAACGGATGAAACAAGTAGTAGAAGTAAGGTTCTCATCTCTGATATTTCTAGATTAATTTTTTCGTTTGTTCTTCCATATAGACAAGGTTTCTTTCTAAGGGTTGCAAATAGACAAATCTTTCTACCTTAGCCATCTAATTTTTTTACATGAATACACTTGAAAAATTTAAGCAGGTACACACCATTATGTTGGATGTGGATGGCGTTTTGACCAATGGGAAGGTCATCATTACTGAGAAAGGTGAGCTCATCCGGTCCATGAATATCAAAGATGGATATGCCATGAAAGCCGCCCTTGCTAGTGGTCTTAAGATTATGGTCATAACAGGTGGAAAATCTAAGGGCGTAGTTGACAGGTTAAAAGCCCTTGGGATTAGTGAAGTGTATGCAGGTGTATCGGACAAACTAGAGCGTTTTGAAGATTTGGTAGATATTTTCGAATTGGATCCTGAAGGAATTCTTTACATGGGAGATGACATTCCGGATATGGAGGTAATGAAGAGGGTAGGGATGCCCTGTTGTCCTGCAGATGCCTGCCCCGAAATAAAAGAAATATCGCTATATATTTCTCCTATTGAAGGAGGTGAAGGTTGTGTAAGAGAAGTGATTGAAAAGATTATGAAGCTACAGGGAAACTGGCCGATGCCTACCAGATCTGTAGATTAAAATAAGGTAAAGAAAAGACCGTTTTTAAATAAAAAACTATGGGTAAGCTGTTTTTCCCCCTTGTGATATGCTCTTTGGCTTTGTTGTTACAAGGTTGCTATTCACTTTCAGGTATTGCCATTGATCCGAATATTTCAACTTTTGATGCCCCTTTGTTTGAAAACAGAGCTGCTTTGGTAGAGCCTACCTTGGCCTTAAGTATGACTGAATTGTTGAAAGATAAAATTCGAAATTCCTCCAGATTACAATGGACTGAAAATAACCCCGATTTGATATTCACCGGTACTATTACCCGATTTGATATAACCTCTGTTGCACCGGTAGAAGGAGCCACTTCAGCACTTAACAGGCTCACTATTACGCTAAAAATCGAGTTTGAAAACACCAAAAATGAAAAAGGTAATTGGGAAAAACCATTTACCCGCTTTGTGGACTTTGCAAGTAATCAGGACTTCTCAGATGTGAAAGAAGCGCTAATTTTGGAAGCTACCACTGATATAATGGAAGATGTTTTTAATGAAACCTTTGCCAAGAACTGGTAAACCTTACCTGTTATTCTTCCTTAAAACCAGGCAATTGCATTTTTAATGCCTCCAGTTGCTCTACCATAATACCGGAAATTACATAATCACGATACCATCTTTGGTCCACCGGTACGATCTGCCAGGGAACTGAAGAATTATTGATGGCATATTCATAGCACTTCATATACTCATCCCATAATTCAGCTTCCTTCCAGTCACCAGGATTGTGTTTCCATTGTTTGGTTGGATCATCAATTCTTTCCTGGAGCTCCAACTTTTGTTGGTCTTTGGAAAGGTGCATATAGAATTTAAAAATGGTAGTATTGTTATCAAACTGTAGCAATTCTTCAAATGCGTTGATGGCAGCCATTCTTTTTTCTACTGTGACTTCATCAATCCACTTGTGTACCCGCTGGATTAGGATATCTTCATAATGGGAACGATTAAATACCTGAATCATGCCTTTCTGAGGCACCTGCTTGTGTACTCGCCATAGAAAATCATGTTCAAATTCTTCCTCAGTAGGCTTTTTAAAACCATGTACTTTTACGCCTGTCGGGCTGCAATAACGAAAAATATTTCTGACAGCTCCGTCTTTCCCACTACCATCCATTCCTTGAAATATCACCAACACAGAATGTTTTTCTTCTGCGTATAACAAGTGTTGTAATTCGCCAATGCGTTTACAATTTTTCTTGGTGATTTTCCTGGCTTGTTTTTTAGAAAGCGATTCAGGAGAACGAGTCGGGATTTCTGAGAGTCTAATCATCATTTGCTGGTTTAGACCGGTAAAAATCGCAAACTTGTGTAAAATTCCAAAAGGTAATTTATCGATGTCCTATTTCGTCATTTTTTGACGCTTAACCAGATAGGATTGCAGTATGGGTTTGTAACCTTCGTTTATATCTGCTTCTACAAAATCAATTTTGTACTGCAAACATTTCATTTTCAACTCGTTGGTGAATTTCTGCACTTGTTCCTTATAATAATCTTTCACCTGGTTACTTTGCAATCTAACCTCTTCTCCCGATTCCATATCGATAAAAAGGTAGGGACGATTTTCAAATTCAAAATCAATTTCTTTCGATTTATCCACCACATGGAATAGGACTACTTCGTGTTTATTGTGCTTTAAATGCTGAAGAGCTGAAAATAGAGCTGCATTATCACCACCTTGCTCAAACATGTCACTGAAAATGATAACCAGGGAACGTTTGTGAATAGAATCAGCAATCTGATGTAAAGCTTCAGCTGCTTGAGTGGTTTTATTTCTTTCGGGATTGTAGATTAGATTTTCAAGATGGGTCAATAATAGTCGATAGTGAGAGGTGCTGGACTTACATGGTGTATGTTGTCTTACTTTATCATCAAAAATCGTCAATCCAAAGGCATCGCGCTGTTTTTTCAATAGGTTCATAAGCGCAGCAGCTCCAAGAGCAGAAAAGCGGAGTTTATTAGTATATCCAGGCTTTTCAGGATTATCTTCAGGGAAAAACATGGAGGAAGAACCATCGATTACAATTTGGCACCGAAGATTGGTTTCTTCTTCAAATTTCTTGACAAACATTTTATCGGTACGGCCATATACTTTCCAGTCAATATCCTTGGTGCTTTCACCCTGATTGTATAATCTGTGCTCAGCAAACTCCACAGAAAATCCATGGAAGGGACTTTTATGTAAACCAATAATGAAGCCTTCCACTACTTGTTTTGCTAACAATTCAAGGTTTCCTAAATTCCGTACTTCGTAATTGTCAAGGAGTTTCATATGGCGATATTTAGATGCTTAAGAGAACGTTGTAAAGCCAGCCTTGTTTCGGCTAAAGGGAATAAAAAAGCCCTTAAACCTGTCGGAATAAGGGCTTTTTTATCAAAACGGTAAGCTTATGCTGATTGTAGTTGGTTTTCCAATTTACCTACAAGTGCTGCTTTGGTAGTAGCACCTACTTGCTTGTCAACTACTTCCCCGTCTTTGATATATAACACAGTTGGAATACTGCGAATACCATACTTGAATGAGATTTCATTATTAAGGTCAACATTCACCTTCCCGATGATTGCTTTTCCTTCATATTCTTTGGCCATTTCTTCGATGTGAGGTCCAATCATTTTACATGGTCCACACCATTCAGCCCAAAAATCAAGAACAGCTACTTTATCGCTATTCAAGACTGTTTCTTCAAAGTTGCTATCAGTAATTTCTAATGCCATTATTATAGGTTTTTAGTATTTTAAAGTAATCAACCCGTCAGAGCTTAATTGGTTGCAAAAATAGTCTTTAGAATGGAAAATTAAATCAATTTTAAGACTTCCTTTTAGGGAATAGCCGGGAAATAACCGAATTCAATTATTATTGCACATATATAGAATATGAAGAACCAGGTTACAAACCATTTCCATTTATGCAGCAGTTTACATTTTTCAGGTTTTTAAAACATAGGTCGCTCCTTTGCTGCCTGGTTGGGTTTTTAATCGGGACTTTTCAACTAAATGCCCAAGTCCTTCTGGATGGTGGGTTTAATGCCAGGACCAGTGGTTTAGGAAATATCGTAAGTGTACAATCTGGAGCATATAGTCTGGGTAATAATATTGCCGGCCTGGTTCAATTAGAGGGCATGGCAGCTAACGCTTTTCTTTCTCAGCGGTATCTTTCAAAAGACCTCAATATTATCGGAGTCTCTTTTGCTTTGCCAACCAATTCAGGTGCTTTTTCTGCTTCTTTTCGGCATTTGGGATTCGATTTGTGGCGAGAACAAATGGTTGCGCTGGGATATGCACGGAAAATTGGGAACAAACTTTACCTGGGTGGGCAGATTGATTATTATAACCTTGATTTAAAGGAATATGGACAGCAGTCTAATTTTACTTTTGAATTGGGACTGCAAATGGAAATTTCTTCCTCCGTACTCATTGGGGTGCACACGGTGAATCCAATAAGAGCAAGCTTGACAGAAGAGGATGTTTTACCTGCCTACCTGGCACTTGGACTTGCTTATCAATTAAATGAATCCTTGAACTTAATGGGAGAAATCCAGCAGGATTTAAATGGGTCTACCGATATAAAAATGGGACTTGCCTATCGTTTAGTGGAAGCATTGGAAGCACAAATTGGCTATCAAAGCAGAGCTTCACAATTCTCTTTTGGATTGGAATATCGTTCTCCTTTTAAATTAAATCTGGGTATGGCAATGAATTACCACCAGGTACTTGGATTTACGCCATCAGTTGGGATTATTTATAAAAAATAGGATTATGAGATTTCTATTCGCTTTTTTCTTGATCCTTGTATATCAGCTTTCTTTTTCAAATACCTTTATCGTCGGACCAAATGAAACCTATTTGACGCCTAATGCATTGTATCAGGCTAATGTAATAGGTTCCGGAGATACCATTTTAATACATGCTGGCACTTATACAGGAAATGAAGCGCTGGCCGTTTGGAGAC
>JAGQWW010000227.1 GCA_020436955.1 Saprospiraceae bacterium
GCTATTGCATTTGGTGATGGCCCATTGTCCTATTTCTGGAGTAATGGAGATACTTCCCAAAGCATTATCATCGCACCTGGAGACTCTGCCAGCTATTGTGTAATGGTTTCAGATACAGGTAATTGTATTAGTCAGGCATGTTGGGATCCTTTCCCTCCTCCCATCTGCCATGTTGATATTTTTCCGGACCCGTTTGGTGGTTTAAATGCAGCTGCATTTGGTGTGCCTCCATTCACGTATTCATGGAATACCGGTGAGACTGACCCGACTATTTTCCCAACCACCATGGGTGATTATTGTGTGACCGTTACAGATGCAACCGGTTGTGAATCTGACATGTGTTTCTTTTACGACCCTATTATGGGACCCGACAGTTGTTGGGTTGATATCATGATAGGATATACTGGTGCAGGCTTATCACTAGTAGCCACTCCTGCCGGAGTAGCACCATTTACCTACGAATGGTCCAATGGAGCTACTACTCAATCCATCAACGTTATGCAAGGTGACAGTAGCGTGTATTGTGTTACTGTTACGGACGCAACCGGTTGTGCAGCAGTTGCATGCACATCAATTGTACCTCCTCCTGGTTGTGATGCATATATTTCATTGGATTCTATCGGAGCAGCAGGTGAATTGTACCTAACTGCAAACGGATTAGGAGAGCCTCCTTATGCATATGCATGGCATACAGGTGAAACTACCCAAAGCATTGTCCTTGGACCTAATAATACATTTTACTGTGTGACCGTAACAGATAATGCCGGTTGTGAAGCAGTAAGTTGCGATTCTACTGGAGGCAATTTCTGTGATGTTTATGTTGTACCTAGCGCTGCAGGCGGACTGATTGCCCAACCATTTGGTTATCCTCCGTTCGATTACCAATGGTCCACCGGCGATACCACACAAAATATTCAAGTTGGTAATTTTGGATTGTATTGTGTGACCGTAACAGATGCAACAGGTTGTGTATCATCCAGTTGTTTTGACTTCCAGCCTCCATTTGGAGACAGCTGCTTTGTTGAAATATTTGAAATTTACCTGGGTTCAAATGAGCATATTTTAGAAGCCCTTCCGTTTGGATTTCCACCATTTACTTTCAATTGGAATACCGGCGAAACCACTTCTAATATCATTGCAACCAGTCCAGGAACCTTCTGTGTGACTGTTGTAGATGCCATGGGCTGTGAGTCTGAAAATTGTATCAGTATCCAGTCACCAACCACTTATAAAATAGCAGGTTTTGTTTACAACCTTGATAGCTTGGGCGGACCTCCATTTATAACCGGGAAAGCAATTTTGTATGGATTTGACCCGGCTGGAAATCCTTCTCCGGTAGATACAGTTACCATCGGAAACCTAACGAATCAGTCCTATTATGACTTTGGTGACAAACCGGCAGGGGAGTACCTTGTACAAATTGTACCAAACAATCCGAATGTAGTACCTACCTATCACCTGGCCGGTGCACTTTGGGATGAGGCGGATATCATCACGTTGCCATATGCAGGTACTCAAACTTTTGATGTATTGATTTTCAATTTCCATGCAAGACCTGGTCCTGGAAATATTGCGGGTCAGGTAGTTGATGTACCAGGATTTGACGGAGGAGTTGGTCCAAGGAGCTCCGGTGCACTGGAAGGTGTCCACATCCTTTTGTTTGACCAGCACACCGATGAGATAATCGAATACATGGCAACCGATGCAGACGGAAGGTTTGCCTTCAACGATTTGGCATATGGTGATTATAGAGTGATGGTTGATATTGTAGGCAAACGCCGTGCATGGTTGGATGTCAGCCTAACACCAGCGAATAGTGATATTGACAATCTACTGGTTGAAGTTTCCGAATCCGATATTAATCTGGGAACAACCGGATTGAAGGAGATTGTGGAGCAATCTTCAATCATCCTGTATCCAAATCCGGTACTCAATGATTTGAATGTAAGTTGGAACAGTGTTGAGACAGGTCAGATAATGATTCGAGTAACTGACTTGAACGGTAAAATGGTGTACAACCAGGACTTTATAATCCGCGAAGGTGAAAACCAGCTTAAGCTGGATGTAAGCACCATCAGCAGTGGTTTGTACTTCCTTAATTTAACAGATGGAAAATCCACAGTTTCTTCAAAATTTGTAAAACGATAGTTTTTTAAAATGCCAATCCCGAAGGCTTAGGCCTTCGGGATTTTTTACCCTTTTGGAAAAAATGCTGTAGTCCCGGAATGAATGGATAAACCGGATAAGGACATATTAAAAGCTTGTATTAAAGGTAATCGTAAAGCCCAATTTGTATTTTACAAATGGTGCTTTGCTGTTTTAATGCCAATATGCCTACGGTACCGAAATAACCAACAAGATGCGGGAAGTATCCTAAATGAAGGGTTTTTTAAAATACTTGAAAACCTTGAAAAATATGATGGAAAGGCCCCGATAGAGGCCTGGATTAAAAGAATCATGATAAACTTGCTGATTGATGATTTTCGCAAGACCCGGAAATATCAGCAAAACATTCAAAGCATTGAACCTGAACATTTTGAATTTTTAAGTAATGGTGTTGATTTTAATGAAATTGAATTGGCAATCGAAGCCGAAGAATTAAGAGCTATGGTGACAGGATTGCCTGAAATGGCTGCCCAGGTTTTTAATCTGTACGCTATCGATGGCTATCAACATAAAGAAATTGGAGACCTTTTGGGTATTTCTGAAGGAACATCCAAATGGCATCTCAACCAGGCAAGAAAACGCTTGTCTGCCATGTTATTAGAGCGATCAGAACAGTCAAAAAAAGTAAGATATGGCTGATAACTTAGATAAATATTTTCGTGACAACCTGGGAAAGGAGCAGGTTCCCTTTGATCCTACATTGTGGGAAAAGGCTGCTGCTCGCCTGGATGAAAAAGACAAAAAACGACGTTTGATCTTCTGGTGGATACCAGTAGGTTTAGGGGTGGTACTCATTGCTTTGTATTTTGGTTTACCTTCTTTTGAAAAAGGGGAAAATCACAATGGGAATGAAGAAATGAACCTGATCCTTCCTGTAGCAGAAGGAAATGATGTCAATTCTTCTCAAATGAAGCAAAAGGAAGCCAGTAAAATCCAGGAAGAGCAGGTCGACCTTCAACCTAAAAAAGAGGATATCCGACAGATAGCTGATTTTCAACCGCAGGAAAAGGGAGAAAGTAATGCTAACGCATCTGAAACGAAGAAGCAATTGGCTGTTGAACCAACTTCGGCCGCTGCAACCAACATTAATTTGAAAGCTGGTCCATTGGCTCAATCATCAACTGATGCGACTTCAAATATCCAAACAGTATCTCAAAATCCGATTGAAAAGGCTCTTGCTGAAGAAGAAGAGCCCGTCCTTACTAACAGGAATCTAGCCGTTCCCAAACAAATGGCCTTTCCTGAATTAACCCAATTTGAACCTGTTCTTCCGGATGAAGGGCCGACACTGGCCGATATTGCAATCTTCATCCCGGGAGAACGTGGGTGGTCCTATGGTTTTTCTCTAGAAGGGCTTGCCCAACCAGGCAATGAGCAACAAATTTTTTATAGTGGTGGAATAGGTGCCTTTGGAGCCTTTAACTTCTCTTTGGAATGGGGCGTTCAGGCTGGCCTTGAATACCGATACCTTACCGGTAAGTTTGGTTCGATTGCTTCTACCACACAGTTGAATTATGGATTTGGATCTGAGTATAGTGAGCAAGAGTTGAAAATGACCGGAATGCATTTCCTTGAAGTGCCGGTTTTATTAAATCGTAATTACCGTGACCATAGATTCTCTTTTGGGGTAAAGCCTTCCTACTTGCTTAACCTTTCCGGAAAAAAGGAAATAAGGCAATATCCAAATGGTGGTGTATTAGCTAAAGTGGAAGCACAATCAGGAACACTGACTAATGTTGAAGATTTTAATAGATGGAACATGGGGCTTATACTCAAGTATGCTTATCCGATTAAACAAATCCAGGTTGGAATAAGTGGTCAATATATGTTGCATCCATTGGTAGTGTCCGATGCTGACCTCGAGCCTTTTGCAAAACAATATTCATTTGGTGTTTTCCTTCAATACCATTTAAAATAATAGTATGATTCGCCTCCTATCCATATTGATGGCTTTGACAATATTTTCCTGCTCAAAAATTGAAATTGAACCGGATAGCACAAGTGATCCTGTTTTTCAATTATCCGGTGAGGTAGATGGTAATGCGTTTGAACTGATAGCAGGAAATGACGGCTATTTTCAATCCACTTCCTTTGAAGTCAATGATTTGCAACAATATGAATTGAAAGGGAAATTAGAATTAAGTGGATGTAATTCAAATTGTCCTCCTTCCCTGGAAATGATTTTCAAGTCACCCATTCAATCAGGCACTTATAACGTTCAGGATGCCCTCGAAACAGGTAGTGTACGTTTTTTTCAACAGTGGGAACAGCCTGAGGAGGTGATGTTAGTTAGATTGTTTTCAAAACCTTCAGGGGTTGCTCCTTATCAATACGAATGGGATTTAGGAGACGGTCGATTTATCGATAGGGCAAATCCACAGGTAACATTTTTTCAACCCGGCACACAAAATATTACACTTACCGTTACGGATGCTTCCGGTTGTAGCAGTTCTCAAACCCGATCTGTGGCTATGGATGATGGCACCAGTGAATGTTCTATCATTTTGACTCCGCCGGTTCCATGTGAGCCCGATTCAGCTAGTGGATTGCCAAGGTATTGTGTAAAAGCCATAGCGACAGGTGGACAACCACCCTATACTTTCCATTATGATAATCAAACCTTTACCGGAAGTTTTCTAGAGATCCAATTGGACTATTTTCCGGCTGAAGACCTATGTGTTTCTGTAGAGGACGCTGTTGGCAATTCAAGTACCAATTGTGCCAATTATCTTTTAAATACTTCCTCTCCTTCAGGTACTCAATCTTGCAATACTCAATTTACGTATCAAAGTGAAATTAGCCAGTTGCCATATGATTCCCTGCAAGCTGGTAGCGTTGAAGTAATCTGGACAGATGCATCCGGTAAATCCTATTCTTCAGCAATGGTGGATCAGGGAAATATTGGAAGTTTTAATCTTATCAGTGTCGAACCTTACGATAAT
>JAGQWW010000228.1 GCA_020436955.1 Saprospiraceae bacterium
CCGGAAACATTAACTGCTGTTTTGACTGCTATTTACAATAATTCCAAGGCACCCGGTTTTGCCGTGTCTGTGGTAGAAAACAACGCTTTGATTTACCAGGAATCATTTGGTAAAGCGGATATCGCAGGCAACAGACCTTATACCAATCATACTATCCAGCCTATTGGCTCCATCAGTAAAACCTTTGTAGCTGGAGCAATTGTGAAAGCAATCGAACAAGGACATTTTACCTTGGAATCTGATATCAACGAAATTCTTCCCTTTGAAATACAGCATCCAAAACAGTCCGACGCTGTCATAAAAATAAAACATCTGATAAGCCATACTTCAGGATTGATCGACAACGATGAAGTTTACATCCGTGCCTATCATATTTTGCCAGGAGAGGATTTGTCTTCTGAAGGGGCCCAATTGATGACCGATGGTTTTGGTATCGAACAAAGGGAAACAATGCCTTTAAAGGATTTTTTAGCAGCCTATTTTCTTGAAAATGGAGCTTTTTACAGCTTGGACAATTTTGCTTCGACTGCTCCAGGCTCAAACTGGGAATATTCGAACATTGCCAGCTCCCTTGCTGCTTATTTAGTCGAAGTGGTATCAGGAATGTCCTTTAAGGATTATGTAGAAACTTACATTTTAAGCCCCCTGGACATGCAAAACACTGCCTATGATATTGCTGACCTTAATAACGGATATGTTGCCAGTCTTTATTGGAATAAAAATATTCCTCTTCCTAAATACGCCAACGATTCTTATCCTGATGGGAGTATCCATACCAATAATGAAGACCTTTCAAAATTTCTAATCGATATGATGAAAGGAGTAAAAGGTGAGTCTACTACCCTTTTTTCACAGACGGGTTATGAAATGCTTTTCGAATCCTTACTGCCTGCCGGTCTGCTGCCTTCAGATGTAGGAGAGAACCAAGGCATTTTTTGGTTTTTAAAAAATAACCAAATCAAGCATGACGGAAGCGATCCCGGCACTACCTGTAACCTGCAATTTGATAAAAATGGCCAATCAGGATTTCTTCTTTTAACCAATATGGATGCCTCAACCAACGACCACGCCAATAGCTATTTCGAACTGTCGGAAAAGATTGAAAATGCTGTAACAAACTTTATTCACAACAATTAGAATACTAAAAATTTACTGCTTGTCATTTCGATGTTTTTCACCGTGAATGCAAAGGCTCAACCTAATATGGAAAGCAAAGTTTTGCACTAGAAATGTCTCAGTTGACCCATCATTAGCTGTTTAAGCACAATTTATAATTTGAAGAGATTATTAAAATGAAAATAAGGATCCCTTGTAGGAGTTTCAAAATAGTATTTCTACGATACCCTGTCTGCTCCCTTCAAACGTCCACGTTTTTTTTGAGGGGGATTGGGGATGGGGAAACCCATTTTTGAATATTGATTTGGGCGAGCTATTTTTAAGTCTAAAATTGACAAGTCCCTTCAATTTAGTTTAGCTGAATTTTTTGATAGATATAAGTTTATGAAAATAGAATATGGATTAGCTTTTTTAATTTTCACATTAATGCTATCATGTAAAAGTCGAAGTTTGAAAGAAAAGGAGATAGAAGACTCTTCTAATGATACTATTCAAACAGTTCAAGTAGAACCCGCTACACATGTTAGCAATGTAAAAATCCTAGACACCGCTTTGCTACAAAATCTAGGATTTGCATACCTAAAAATAAGTCCTAAAAAATGGTGCCTAGAGCTTACAGACTCAATTCCTAAGAGCAAACAAATCCGAAAAGTCTCTTACCAAATAACTACTAAAATTTTGGATAATTCTATTTTATCACATTTAGATTGCGTGTATCATTTCATGTCTGGTCAGGTCCAATCTTTTGGTTTTAATGGATTGGTTGGTCAATTTGTCCGGTTTTTCCAATTTGATTAAGCGAGATTTAATTCAGATAAACTTGTCCGATTAATTTTAATTCATTAAATTGCTGAAAAATTTATGTTCTCAAAGGCTTGTGAATATGGTATCAGGGCGGCAACTTTTTTGGCTAGTTGCTCCGAAACAGGGGAAAGGAAAAATCTCAAGCAGATAGCTGAAGCTTGTGATGCTCCCGAAGCATTTACAGCGAAAATATTACAGATATTATCTAAAGAAGAATTGATTTCCTCTATCAAAGGTGCTTTCGGAGGGTATGAGATTTCTACTGACAAATTAACAGAAATCAAATTAAGCCACATTGTAAAGGCAATTGATGGTGATAATATATATAAAGGATGTGGTTTGGGATTAGCTCAATGCAATGAAAAAAAACCTTGCCCATTACATTTTCAGTTTAAATCAATTCGAGATGAATTAAAAATAATGCTTGAAAGTACATCCCTTTGGGAATTAGCCCATGAATTAAAAGACGGTACTGCCTTATTAAAACGATAGTATTTTTTTGCTTAAAAAACTCCAAAAAACCAGGAAACATTTCAGATTTCATGGATTCAAAAAACTACAAGGAAACTGGATTACCAAAATCGAGGCTCGAAGTCTTAAGAGAGGAACATCAGCTAGGACTGCAATTATGCACTCAAATTAGAGCGGAATTAAATAAAAAGAAAGAGCATTATAAGCTCCAAGCAAAATGCATTTGTTTTTGGAACTCTCACCTTAAATATCATTTAGAATTCGAAGAGCATGAATTTTACCCTCTTTTCCCAAAGGAATATGACTATTTTATCAAAAGGGCTATAAGAGAACATCAAAAGATAAAACGTTTGTTCGCATTTAGAAAACCCTCTGTTACCATAAACCTATCTCTTCTGGAAGAAGAACTTACCAATCACATAATGTTTGAAGAAAGGTTTCTTTTTAAGCCCAGCCAATAATACTTTCAAAATACACCTTTAACCATTCAAGGCTAAATGAAATCGTCTACTCATTTATACCAAAAATTTTTGGGTCTTATTACCTGCATGCATCTTTTAGCCTGTTCGGGACAACCGGATTTGGAAGTTGAAAAGACTTATTCACAAATCAAGTCATTGGTAGATTCCCAAGAAAAAGTTGAGTGTCGCCTTACCTCCCTAAAAGACAGCTTGGATCTTACCTGGGACACCATTAATAACCTCATTAAAAATAACCTTCCCAAATCAATGTCGAAGGAAGAATGCAAAGCTATTGTGAACGTAAGAAATGCCGATCATTTGAGAATGTTCCAATCCTACAATAAACTTGATTCCACAGTAATCATAGCTGTCAATGATGCCGAAATGACTGATAACAATATTGCTTTAGAAATTAGATTCCTCAAGAATACATTAAATGCAATTGGAGATTCAATCAATCAATTGAGAGGCAGGATAAACATTTCCCAACGTGAAGAATTAGAAAAAATATTATATGAATATAAAAAAATGAAAAATTCAGAAGGTTGTTTATAGTTAATTTAATCACCTAAATATTAGTTCCATGAAGAAGGTTTTATACACATTATTTTTATCAGTTTTACTGGTTTCAGGATGTAGAAAGGATGAGATAATCCTCCCAGAAAGTAATTTCTCATTTTCCTATAATTACAAAATTCCATTAACCTGGAATCAAATGTTTTTAGAAATGGAAAGATATTCTCCTGGATACCGCCCCCCGGTATCTGCCCGTAGTTATGCATACATAAATTTAATGGCATATGAATCAATAGTACACGGAAGTAATGGGAGATACAAATCCTTTTCTGGTCACTTCACAGGCCTCTCAATAGAAAATCCCGATTTCAATAAACCTTATAACTGGGAGGTTTGCTTAAATGCAGCCTATGAAAAAGGATTTGAATTATTCTTTCCGGTTGCTCCAGCTGCTCAACAGTTTCAAATGCTAAATATCGCTCATGCATTAAATGAAAGAATGATTGCAGAAAATGATCCTGAAGTCTATAAAAATTCAGTTGCATACGGAAAGTACATAGCTGAAACAATATATGACTGGTCAAAAAAAGATTCCTGGGGCCATGAGGCTTATTTAAAAAATACGGATCCTACTTACAATCCACCCTCTGGCGTGGGCTTATGGAAACCGACTTACCCAGACTTTACCCCCGCACTATTACCTCATTGGGGAAAGGTAAGAACATTTGCTGCATTAGCTTCTGACAAATCAATTCCTCCCTTAGATTTCAAAACTAGTATATCCTCAGAGCTTTTTTCACAGGCTACCCAAACCAAGGAACTTGTTGAAAACATCAAAGCTGGGTTAGAGGATGAGCAATTATGGATTGCGGAATTCTGGAGCGACGATTGTCCTATTCTAACCTTCTCTCCAGCAGCCAGATGGGTTAGTATAACCAACCAACTAGTTGGCCAGGAGAGTTTAAATATGATGGATGCTGTTTTGGTTTATGCACGATTAGGATTTTCGCTTTCTGATGCTGGAGTGAAATGCTGGGGCGAAAAATATAAGCACAACTGTCTGCGTCCCATCGATTATATTAGAACCTATATGAATGTACCAGACTGGAACACAGTAATGTGTCCTGACGGCACTGGTGGCTATTTTACCCCAAACTTCCCTACCTTTCCTTCAGGGCACGCAACATTTTCAGCTGCCGCTGCAGTAGTGCTCGAAGACTTTTTTGGAAGATCTTATAGGTTTACAGATCGAAGCCATGAGGGTCGTATTGAATTTAATGGAACTCCAAGAACCTTTAACTCATTTAGAGAAATGGCAGAGGAAAATGCATATAGTAGAATTCCATTAGGAGTTCATTTTAAAATAGATTCCGATGCCGGTACCGATTTGGGCTATAGGATAGGGGAACGAGTATTAAACTTACCCTGGGAATAGTCCATAAATGAAAATTTCGTATCGGTTAGTTTTTGAAGGTGCAAGTCACCAAAAGGTATGGATCCGAAAAGAGCTGTATTATCTTAATCCTAGTAAATATTTTAACAAATTGATGTGGGCCAAATTAGGATTATTATATGATGAAGGTAATTCTTTAAGCAGTGACTTGTGTCTTCTTTTTTCTAAGGAAATCCAAGAAGATTATAAAATATCGTATTCAAAGGAGGACTTATTAAATTATATATTTTCAAACATTCAGGAAAATCAGATTGATTGGAGTTCTAGTTATTTTCA